>JBAWZF010000003.1 GCA_037143175.1 bacterium | reverse complement strand
GTTATTAAAGAACAGTTCGACTGCGGAGCAGTTGAACTGCTCTCTATAGGATTATTCTCACTTGCTGTCCGCATTTGGGTATCCTTTCCTGAGCCTGCCTGTCAGACCCCTCTTCTACCCATAACGGAATTAGTACATGTTATATTGCAATCTATTTTAACTATCTTCCTGTCCCCAGGATTTCTTTGGGTTGGAACCTATGGACGCTTACATTGCTATTGTCTATTGTCAATAAGCGATGATATAAAAATGTGATGACGACCGTTGGCATACAAGAGAAGGGAAGTTCGCCGCCATGGGTAAAGGGGATGGCGTTGGCTGCCATCAAGGATGCGAAGGGTGCATGACCATCTTCCGCTGGTTCGGTATATCGATGAAAACTTTAGAACCATCGAGGTTATAGACGGTTATGAACTGATGGGTCCGGCGTGAGCAGCCATGACAAATGGAGTACCAATATGACGAGACGACACTTTGAGAAGCCCCCCTTGATATCTATAGTAGCACCCGTTTACAACGAGGTATCTATTCTCTCAACGTTCGTAAAAGAGGCACAGCAGTCGCTAGAGGCTCTCTGCCCTGTGGTCATCTGCGAATTTGTACTGATTGACGACGGGAGCACGGACGGTACTGAGACGTTGATCGATGACATTGCCAACAATTCTGCCTGTGGCATGAAGGTAATACATCTCTGCCGCAATTTCGGGCACGGCCCTGCGATTTCCGCCGGCCTTGACCATGCCTGCGGTGACGCAGTGATTCTTATGGATTCAGACCTCCAGGACGACCCTGGCGCCTTCCGTATATTTCTGGAGAAATGGCTTGAGGGCTACGATGCGGTTTACGCCGTTCGGACTTCCCGCAGGGAGTCCATGTCGGTTCGCTTTGCAACTTCCGTATTCTATAGGTTGGCGAATTGGATCAGCGACACTTCGATCCCTCGGAACGCCGGCACTTTCTCGCTAATGGACCGGCGGTTGGTAGAAGTGCTTCAATCCATGCCCGAGCGCAATCGATTTCTGCCAGGGTTGCGCGCATATGCGGGTTTCCGTCAGACCGGTGTGCCGGTTCCGCGCCGGGCTCGTCACGACCGGCACTCGCGCGTTGGTCTTCATGGCCTATGGAAACTTGCTATGAATGCATTCTTTTCTTTCTCCTATTTCCCGATACTCATTCTCCGTGCCATTGGGGCGCTCGCTCTGCTCTGTTGCGTCGCGCTTATCGTGTTCGTCCTTTCTTCGAAAATTATATTCAGGACGCCCGTCGTTGCATGGAGTTCTCAGATGATCACCATTCTTTTCTTTGGCGGGATAAACCTCTTTGGGATCGGAGTGATCGGCGAGTACGTCGCACGCATTTATGATGAAGTTAAAGGCCGTCCAGCCTACATTATTGATCGTATCACGCAGTCTGTATCTGTTGCGGATCGACCGACATAATTGCCAATCCGGCCTAAGAATAGGGTGAATCCATGAATAAAGTCCTTCTAATACAACCGCCTTTAAGCAATGCAGAACTATATAGCCGTGGATCAAAAAGGTCTGCAAGCCTCATTCCCCCGCTCGGTCTCGCTTATATCGCTGCGTACCTGAAGGATCGCGGTTATGCCTGTAGTATCCTTGATGGGACTGCCGAACCACAGCCTATTTCAGAAATCGTTAACGAATCGAAATCTTATGGGATTATCGGGATCACAGTTGTCAGTGCTTTCGCACTCCGGGCGCTGGAACTTGTTCAGGCAATTAAGGCTGTTTCCGGGACGCCGCCGGTAGTGGTCGGCGGGCCGCACGTCACCGCTTTGCCGGAAGCAATGGTTCGTTCGGGCGCTGACTTCGCGGTTGTAGGGGAAGGTGAACAGACCATGCTCGAATTGGTCGAGTGGTTGGGCGGGAGCAGGAACCGAAAGGCGCTCCGCGCGATTCATGGAATTGGCTATCTGGAGGATGATGCTTACGTGTTTACGGGGGCGAGACAGAAGATCGAGCCGCTTGATCAAATACCGCTGCCGGATCGTACGCTCTTGCCCATGCACCTTTACCGAAGTAGTATCGCACGGGCGACTGCTCAGCCATCGCATTCCCTTCTTACTTCGCGGGGTTGCCCGGGTATCTGCAGTTTCTGTAGCAAACTAACCTTCGGCACACATGTCCGGTATTTTTCTGCTGAAAGGATACTAGAGGAATTTTTTCTACTTCGCGACCGTTATGGTGCGCGTGACGTGGCGGTATTGGATGATAATTTTATTAGTAACCCTGATGTGGCCCTTGCGGTCTGTGACGGACTACGAACACGCGGGTTTGGATGCACTTGGTCAGTGGAGGCGCGGATTGACGGTGTTGACTGGCAGGTGCTCTCGGCTCTTAAGGCTTCTGGATGCACATACATTTGCTATGGTATTGAAAGTGGGAGTCAACGTATTCTCGACTATATCAATAAGCGAGTGGCCAAGGAGAAAATTCGCGAAGTCGTGGCCATGACTAAGAAGGTTGGCATTCCCATTCGCGGTTACTTCATGATGGGGTTTCCCGGTGAGACCTTGGCGGAAATGGAGGAGACCTTGCAGTTTGCAATGGAGCTGGATGTAGAGGTTGCATCGTTCACTCTTTTCGTTCCTTTGCCTGGTACACGAGAGTATCGCCGGGCTTGTGAGAGTGGCACATTCGATCCGGAGTACTTTCTCCATCGGATAACGCCAGAGTTCAATTTCCCGGACTTCCCGATATATGTCCCTGAAGGTATTACCGCCGGACAACTCCTGGATTTTCATCGTAGTGCTTACAATCGGTACTACTTCCGTCCGCGGGTGATCCTGAAGAGAATAGCCGCATTGCGCCATATTGGGGAGGTAAAGAATCTGATGGCTGGTGCATACACACTGATGAGCAATGCGTTTCAGAAATCGCGGCTAGAACCAAATCGAACGGACAACCGACCAATGACAGGTGACTAAAAATGAATCCCGAGGAATATAAGAGACTCCGGCAGATTGACGAAAAGCACTGGTTCTATCGTGGAAAACGCGACATTGTTAGATACTGGATTGATCGTTTCGTTAAACTTTTACCCGACGATTTGCTTATAGATGCCGGCGCGGGCACCGGTACATGGGCGGTTGAGATGGCGGCCTGCTGCCGGGTGATTGCCATTGACGACCACGATGAGAGCCTCGTACTTGCTGGCCCGCGCGTAGAAGCAGCTGGCGGACAGGTGATGAAGTCTGATCTCCATGCTGTCGACCTGCCTTCTGGGGCCGCCACTGTTGTAACTCTTATGGATGTCCTGGAGCATGTGGACGACGATGAAGGTGCATTACGCGAGATGATCAGGTTGGTACGACCAGGTGGGATTATCGTCATCACCGTCCCTGCGCTCCCGTGGATGTGGAGTGATTGGGACGAAGCCGTGCACCATCGCCGCCGCTACTATAGAAGTAGATTGCTCCGACTCGTGGAGCAGCCCGGTGTGCGAATCCTGCGTTGTGCCTACTTTAATACGGCGATGCTTTTGCCTATTGCCCTTGTGCGCTGGTATCGGAGATTGCGGCCTGCAAAAGACGGGGCCAACCGTGGAGAAGACGTCATTCCTCAAGAAACTCTCAATCGGGTACTACACAACCTGTTAGTGTATCCCGCCTGTTGCAGATTCTTTCCGGCTCCGATAGGGGTCTCACTCTTGGCTGTGTTAATGCGAACGTCTGACGGAGTCAGGCGCGCTCCGCTGTCTTGAGATAGGTGTGGAGCAGTAATCATGGATTTTATGATCAAAGAGCGCGACAGGTGTATTTAGAAGAATGAATGAGGATAACCATAAACTGGTACGCGGTGTCGGCGCACACCTTCCCGCAACCATTCCTGATAAACTTCCCGATCCCTTGCAAAACGCATTAGGAATTCCCGGTTGTGACACCGCTGCGTCAAATGCCGTATAATACAGCTTTAACAGCTGCTTTTAATCACAAGTCTCTGGCCTTTAATTACTTGCTGACGCGAAGCGTCGATGCCTTGCTGTCCCCATGGAACTCTCCCGCTTTGAAACATTTGGCATTCTTCGCAAAGCATGGTAGTCTAAAAACATGATGTTGGGGGAATTAAACCAAAATGTGAAACAAGTAGTGGATCAGATAGTCAGGTTTGTGGCACCTGTAAAGATCATTCTATTTGGCTCAGCCGCCAAGGGCCAAACAGGCTCTGACAGCGACCTCGATTTTCTTATTGTTGTTCAGAATAATAGCCATACGTCTTCCGTGGTTGATCAGTTATACATGGGAGTCAGGAAGAAGCCCATGCCCTGCGATTTTCTGGTTGTCACAGACAGCATGTTACAAAAGCATCGCCTGAATCGAGGTCTGATCTACCAGGAAATCCTGAAACGGGGTGAGGAAGTCTATGCCGCCTAAATTACCCCCCATGAAGCAGCACAGTCCCACAGAAGCAAAGCCCCACTCCAGCTGGAACTCCCTGGCCACCCGCCTTCGCTGGCCATTGGGCCTGTTCGTCATCGTATTTATCCTGGTAGCCGCCACAATCTGGCCAGTGCTCCAGGATCCTGATCAGGTACTGGCGTTCAATGATGGGAATATCGAGGTTGCCCTTTCTCCCGTATTTCATTTTCCAGAAGTATGGATTCGCGTTTGGGACAATCAGACATTCTTCGGCAGCGGCTTAGGAGCGTGTTCACCGTCTTTCACTAGTCTTGGCGAAAGCCTTGGCGCCGAATTCTGGCGCCGATGGGCTGTCCCATGGGGCTTTGCCATTTGCGCACTGGGCATCTACTGGGCCTTCCGTCAGTTTCGCATTGGGCGGCTGGCCGCAGCAATCGCCGCAACCATTGTTGTTTGTTCCGGCTGGCCCCTGAACTCAGCCGTCACAGGACTTTTTGTCCGCCTGATGGCGTTAACGTGTTCGGCTGTCGCCATGGGATTCGTCGAGCGCGGGCGTATCACCGGCCAATGGCTGCCCTATCTGTTCGGCGGTGGCTTCCTGGGCCTGGCTGTGTCCGAAATCCCCGACATTGGTCTTCTATTCGCTTTTTCAACGGCAACGGTGTTCCTGTGGACACATCTTTCAAACGCCAAGAATTCAGGATCGGCGGTCTCTTCCCGGTGGTTTATGATCCCGAAATTCTCCCTTTTCGTCGCCACCAGCGTCCTAATTGCATGGCAGACAATTAACATCATGTTTGCAACGCAAATCAAAGGCGTCACGCAAGGTAGCAGCGAGTCGCCGGAGCAACGATACAACTGGGCCACCCAGTGGAGCATCCCTCCAGCTGAGCTGTGGAATACCGTTTCCGGCAATTATTTCGGCTCTTCCATTAATTCACCCAGCAAACCATACTGGGGGCGTAACGGGCGCGATGCAAATTGGGAGACCACCCACCAGGGCTTCCGAAATTTCGTACTGGGCGGTTGGCACATTGGCGTCATTCCCTGCACTTTGGTATTCGCGCTCATCGCCCTAGCTGTCCGGACAAGGCGCAAAGACGCCGACTCTGACCCGTTACCCCCATCCCCTTGGCTCTGGCTTATCGTGGCGGGGGTGCTGGTGTCTATGATGCTCTCATGGGGCCGTTTCTTCTTCCTTTACAAACTTTTCTGGTCACTCCCCTTCATCGGCACAATCCGGGGGGCGGACAAGTGGCACGGGCCATTTTTGCTTTTCGTCGGCCTCGGCTCCGCCATTGTGCTCGATGCCATACGGAATAACCTCGCCACCAAGAACCTCAAAGCGACGTCCTTGTGGCGCGTCCTCACGCTGTCCTTCACCGGCATGGCAGTTATCGGGCTGATCGTCGCATTTGGCACAGCGGCCAATCAGGATTCCTTCATAAACGCCCGCATTGCCGACGGATATCAGGAACAAGCGTCGCTTATGTGGAACAACGCCATCAGCGCAAGCGTTAAAGTGTTTATCCTTGCGGGAATTTGCGCCCTCGGTTGTGCATGGGTGGGACGTCGCCGGGACAAGGGATCAGCCACCTCACCGACCCTGGTACTGTCGGTGCTAGGCCTGATTGCCTTGGGTGACTTGGCATTCGACAATGCTCCCTATGTGCAAGGCCACAAGTACAAGCATTATCTCCAACCCAACCCGTTGACCGACTATTTGGATGCCCATCGTACCGAGGGCCGGGTCAAAATCTTGCCACCCAACCATCCCCTTTTGAACAACTTGCGACTGACGCAACTCCAGATCAAAGGATATGACATGTTCGACCCCATCAGTATGTCACGCATGCCTGCGGATTATGATGCACTTTTCAAAGCCCTGGAGAAAAACCCCATCCGCCTTTGGGAACTGGGCTCGGTCCGGTATTTCCTGACACTCCCCGGCGTCGTTGATGAATTGAACAAACTTGACGGTAACCACAGGAGGTTTATTGAACGGTTGGCCCTCGGGGTGGGCGTCGTGGACGGAGGCTACATCCCTATGATCACCCAGGCCTCAAACCAGCGTTATTTGCGCCTTGTCGAATTTACCGGCGCACTTCCAAAATACCGGTTAGTCAACGAAGTGATTTCCGGCAGTACTACGAATATAGCGGATATCGATGCCCTCAGCACTCTGGCCAGCAAGTCATTTGATCCATCCAAGGCCGTGACCCTTGACACCACAAATATACCGCCCCTGGGACAGTCGCAGCAATCCTCCGTGACCATCCTGAAGGAATCCCCCGTTGAAATTCAACTGTCAGTCTCGGCCGCCAGTCCCAGTATTCTGGTGCGTTCATCAAAATTCGACCCCAACTGGGTTGTCCGCATGGAAGACATCCGCCTGCCGCTCTTGCGGGCCAACTATCTCTTCCAAGGCGTGTCTGTCCCGGCGGGAACACATCAGGTGACTTTTTCATATCAACCAAGCCTCAAGCCCTCCGCCGCGGCCGCCGTGAGCCGCCTCCTGTTAATCGGCATTTTTATAATTGCCGTCGTATTTGAAGCACGACGGAAGCGGAGCGGCACCCATCCCAAATCGAGCTGACTATGGACACCCCTTTTGTCTCATTCATCATCCCGACCTTGAACGCTGAAAGACTTCTCCCCCGTTGTCTCCAATCCATCCGGGCTCAGGGATATGACCGCAGTCGCTATGAAATCCTGATTGCCGATGGGGGATCCGGTGATGCCACCGTTCGCATTGCCGCCGGATTTGGCGCCCGTGTACTTGACGCCCACGGCATGCTGGCGGAGGCTGCAAAAAAGGTCGCACTGGGACAGGCGCAAGGTGATTACCTGGCCATGGTCGACGCCGACAATGAGATCCCCGACCCACAATGGCTCCAAAAAGCTGTGGATGCCCTCTCCCGATATCCTGACGCGTTGGGATTCGAATCCTATTATCTCAAGCCGCCAACCGCAACCGCGATCAGCCGACATCTCACGGCCAATCTACAAATCAGCGACCCCCTGGCACGCACACTGGCCGGCCAGCTCACATTAATAACGGCATCGAATGACGGTGTTCAACTGTTCGAATTACCCGGGGATGGAAGTTATCCAACCGGTGCCAACGGCTTTCTGTTTCATCGCAAATTATTGGCCATGGTACCGTCAGACCAGCCCTTTCATGAGGCGGCTTTCTTCCCCTGGCTCATTCAGGCTGGCGTGACCAAACTGGTAAAGCGGAGAGATTGCGGCATCTACCACCATTTCGTCACCGGCTGGATGAATTACTTCCAGAAACGGCGCCGGCAAGTCATCAACTATAAATTGCGCCGACAGGAAGTGCCATTCACATGGGACTCCCGCCGCCCCAAGTGGAAAATGCCCGCCACCCTCCTCTATCATGGCACCGTGGTCGGCCCCTTATGCGAAGGGATCTGGCATGCCATTCGGGAGCGCGATCCAGACTGGTTACTTTACCCGGCTGTAAGTTGGTGGACCTGTCTATCGACCGCTCTGGGGTTTTGGGATTATTGGCGGGCCAAGGACAAGCATGCCCGCGCCCGCCTTTCCATGCGCCTCAGCACCGGAACCGAAGCGAAACCAAAATAGGAAGTCAGAATTCAGAAGCAAGAATGAGAATGCCAGCGACAAGATTTGAGGACTTAGTGGTGTGGCAAAAAGCCCACCTGTTTGTGCTTGCGACTTACCGATTGTCTCGGACATTCCCTCGCGCTGAAACTTATGGGCTAACGTCTCAATTCCGGCGCGCGGCAGTTTCCATTGCGGCGAACATTGCGGAAGGATTTAAGAAACGAGGGAAGGCAGATAAAATTCGTTTTTACAACATTGCACAAGGATCCCTTGAAGAATCCCGATACTATTTGATCCTCGCAAAGGATCTTGAGTACGGGGATATCACCGAGTTGCGCCAGTTAAGTGAAGAAATCAGTAAACTGTTAGAGTCCTATTCGCAGGCCATTCTGAATTCTGACTCCTGAATTCTATCTTCTTTGTAAGTGATATGTTTAAAGCCAAGAAAATAACAAAGCAATGACTACACCGATCGTTACACTTGATGACTTCACCCCTTCTGCGCTTCCCATCACCCTTAACAAGACCCTCATTGGCCAGGCCATGGACGAAGGCCGCGCAAAGAACAGCTGGGTACTGGCGTTCGTTATCGGAACAAAACCCTGTTTCAACAAGGTTTACGGATCGGTCATGGCCTGCCATCAGGCGGGCATTCCCCTCTTTGTGATTGACGCCAACCAACACTATGACGCCAATCTCACCTATGGCATCAAGGAATTCGGCTTTGATCAATTCCTGGCCGTGAATCTTCAACTTCGTGGCGACCTTGTCCAAAAGGCTGGGGAATTATTCTATAAAACCGCCCGCCTCGGCCGATGGCTTAAAGACAACTGGCCGGATGTCACCGTCATCCCTGTCGTCAACGGCGACACAATTCTTTGTCCCATCATCCCCCCCGCTTGGATGTTCGCCCGTGGCGAAAAGTCCATCCAGAACGAGGCCGGCTTGCGATCCATGTCACCCATGGTATTTCAGGACATGAAACTCGACATTCCGCTGGATGACTACATGTGGCGTCAATGGCAGGGCGACTGGCAACTGATGCGAACGGAGCCCTTCCCCGAGCAATGGGACACGTTTGTTTCCGCTGCGGGGTGCGAGCACCACATGGCACCGGTGGAATTGAATCGCCAGCACCTGCTTCGCGAAGGTTACCCGGCGGAACACATCCACTTGATCGGCGGCGTCGTGGTGGACGCGCTGCACCTCAAGCTCAAAGAAAAGCCGGATCAAAGCATTTTCAATATTCATCCCCAACTGGGAGTCGGACAGTGGATCCGCCTCGATATCCACCGCAAGGAAAACCTTGGTGAGAAGCGGTTCACGGCCATTTTCGGAGCGTTGGAGAATCTGGTGCATCAGGGGCACCAGATCACGATGGTCATGATGAACGCCACTCGACACTCCATCCAGCGATGGAATTTGCACCACCGGTTCGAGGAACTTCGCAAACACACTAACTTCCTCGCCACGGAAATCTGGCCGGCCTACAGCAACGTGGTCGAGTTCTATGCGTCACCCCATTGCCTCGCCGCCTGGACCGACAGTGGCGGCGTCCAGGAAGACATGAATCTGCTGGGGAAACCCTGCCTGACCTGCCGGTTCAACACGGATCGTCCGGAAACCGTCATGGGAAATCACGGCAACCTGTTGGTGCCACCCATCAGTGCAGAGTTTCAGACGCGCATACTTTCGGGCCTCATGGCCGAGGTCGACAAACTTGCATCGCTTGCCCATGCCAAACCGCTATACGGCGAAAATGCAGGCGGGAAGTTCGCGAATGCGATCAAACCCTTCGCCATGGGGAACGATTCCCCGCACCGCTTAAGCCATGAGCGACTGGGATTCGGCCGCGATGATTCCCACTACGACCGGGCCTTTTAAAGAATTCGCTGTCATTCCTGCCATTTTTGAGGCAATCTTCGTTCGTTATGATGTTAAAAGTTGATTGTCGTCATTTCCCCGGAAGTCGGCCCTGCCGCTTTAACAAGGAATCCGGCCAGACCTGTCCGGACTGTCCCCATTACCAAACCAAGGGAAAGCGCATCCTCATTACCAAACTGGACGCCTTGGGCGATGTTCTCCGCACCACCGCCCTTCTCCCGGGACTTAAGGAGAAGTACCCGGACTCCTACATCGTCTGGATCACCAAGGCGGGGGCTGCTGACCTGTTCAAAAACAACCCCTATGTCAACGAGCTCTGGATTGCCGAGACGGATGCCCTGGCGCGCCTCCAGACTGAAGAATTCGATCTCGTGATCAACCCCGATGCCGACAAATGGACGGCTGCTTTGGCAACCACCGCCAAGGCGAAAATACGGCTCGGAATGATCCTTGATCGGAACGGAGATTTATGTGCAGCGAATCCTGAAGCCGTTGAGTGGATGGAAATGGGAGCCTTCGATCATCTGAAGAAGGCCAACCGCAAAACCTATCAGCAGATCATTTACGAATTATCCTGCCTCACGTACCGGCAACAAAAACCCGTGCTTCCACTGACCGATGCCGAGCGCACTTGGGGACAGGCATTCCTGCATGAACAAGGGCGCAATATATCACGCAAACTGATCGGGTTAAATCTTGGCGGTGGCGGGCGTTGGAAAAACAAACGTTGGACTGAGGCTCATATTTCAACATTCAGCCAGATGGTAGTCGACCGGCCGGACCTGCAACTCTTACTCATTGGGGGGCCATGGGAACGCGACCTCATTGCCCGCCTCCACGCCAGACTTGCCGGTCGCGCCCTCTTCTCCGGCCCCGACCGGACACTCCGCGAACTGGCATCCCTTGTCGCCGCCTGCAATACGCTCGTCACCGGCGACAGCCTCGCGTTGCACATCGCCACCGCGCTGGGCACCCGGGTAATCGCCCTGTTCGGCCCCACCAGTGGAGCGGAAATCGAACTTTACGGTAATGGCAAAAGCCTTACCGCCTCCCTTGAGTGTGGCTGCTGTTATTTGCCCTCTTGCACCAATAAACCAGATTGTATGGAATTAATATTACCCGACCTCGTTCTAAGCACAATCGCCCCATAACATAACCACTTCCAGCACCAGCCGAGACAAGCACTATGACTCCAGTAGAAATATTCAAAATTCATTTCATGAATTCACCACTATGCTCGCTTTGGCATAAACTGGCTCCTCATGTCACCGTTCGGAAAGTCATGGATGGCCTTACCATATATTTTGACCTTAACGATAATATTGACGATCTTACGCGGCCTTCTTTTCTCCGTCGCGAAACAATGACGAAGTGGATATGCGAGCAGATCAGCGGCAATTACTGGGATGTGGGATGTAATATCGGGCAGTTCGCAGTTCCGGCAGCCACCACAGGGCACAACGTTGTTGCATTTGACATCTCTCCACATGCTTGCCGTTTGCTTCAAAAAACCGCCACGGCAAATAAGCTCGCAATTACTGTCGTCGATCAGGCACTCAGCATTAAACACTATTCATATTCACCGCCACACACTTCCCGAACAGACGAAAAAGTATGCACAGATAATCCGCAGGAGGGCGGGAAAGATTCATTAAACTTTCATGATGCATGGATAACATACGGACCACCGACACTGGTTAAAATGGATATTGAAGGATCCGAAAAAGCGTTCTTACACTCGCATGAATGGAAATCCCTGGTTCGAGAAAAGGGTATCTTTTGGCTGCTCGAGATTCACCCTCCTTTAACAACCAAGGACGATATCTGGACAGACGTACCATTCTTGGTGCTGGATGAGTATCATTTTTTGATATATCATGACCAGATAACGCTGGAGAATCTCTATGCAAAACGAAATGCATCATGAAGCAGGCATGTAATCCAATAGGCACCAAGTTTTAACAACATTATTACTGAATGAAATCCCCAGGTGGCACTAATGACTAAAACTACTGATCGGCTTGAGTTTGCAGCCAAATTATCAAGAGGAAAGCGGGTTCTAGATATTGGAGGTCGCGGCATGGCGCCCTGCGATAGACCAGGTGTTTATGGACCAAATCTATTGAAACTTAAAGGTGACACTGCTGATAATAGCCCTTTCGCGCGTTCTTACCACCGTATTGCAGAGAATGCGAAGGATTACCGAGTCCTAGACATTCGGAACGAGCCGGATGTTCAGTATGTCGTCAATCTTAGCGAACATGGTTGCGTGAAACGATTACATGACATTCTCTGTGACTATCAGCCCGAGTTGATTTTGTGCATGGAAACGCTGGAGCACGTCAGTTATCATTACGAAGTTCTAAATGAAATAGCTGGCGCGGTGTCCCGATATGGAAGCGCCGCTTTCATAACTCTGCCAAACAATAAAAACTGGATATTCAATGTGCTCGGATGGAACCATGATCACATAATAGCATTTTTCCCTGATATCGCAGATCGCTTTATTCGCAGATCGGACTTGAGCGTACATGACATTCAGCGAATTCCCTGTTTTCAGAAATATCTTTGGTATTGGTGGTTAGCCTACGCGTTGTCGGGGTTTCAATCCTTCAGCATTGGGTTTCTTATAACTCCTCACAATCAAAGAGCACGGATCTAAACCTTATTCACAATGTTACCCACGCGCACGAAGGATAATGTTCATCTCATAATCTGCGGCATCCGCCTTGGATGCTAAACGAACACCTTGATATTTTTGACAAATAGCATCGACATCAATTCGTTTTTCAAAGAAATCACCAATTTTTTCAGAGAGTTTGCTTACATCCCCAATGGGAACAGTAATAAGACTCTCATTGAACACTTCTCCGTAATGTGCCAAATCATATGCGATCACAGGCTTCCCGGCGGCGATCGCCTCGGCAACGGCGATCCCATATCCCTCCTCATAACTTGGAAACACAAATAGATCGCACCCCCTCAAAAGGGAGTACATTTTATCAAAAGGGAGTGCTCCTAATACTTTCACTCGGTCACTAATACCCAAAGCCTTTACATGCTCCTGCAAAGAGATTCGTTCTTCCCCATCGCCAATTATCCCCGCAGTGACTGGAACCTTCTGAAGGGCACTTACCAAGTCATATATCCCCTTATTACGCACCATTCGCCCTATGAAAAGCACCTGGTACTGCCGCAGTGCAGGCGCGTTGCGCACTTGCTCGACATTTACAACGGGTCGTTGCACATGTATACGCCATGGCGGTATCCCATGACTGGCCAATTCATTTTTTACAATGCTGTTATCCGTAAATACCACATCCGCCCGGCGCATCATCAAAAGCGCAATTTCTTGAGCCAATAAAGAGACACTATATTGAAACTTTTTCACAAAACTGCCCGCCTTGCGGCGAGGTACTAAATGAAAAGGATAGACCACTACACAGGCGCCACATTTCCACCGGTTTAACAAAGCTGGCAATATATCGATCGGCCCTGAAGACGATAGCACAATGTCCGCCTTTTCCAATAAAGCCAACCAGGAAGCGGATATTGCCCTAAACAGATACGAAAATATGATGCCGCACACTGAGCGCGGCCGCCAAGACCAATAAGAACGTATGCGAATCCCATTTGCAACAAGTTGGGTAGCAAATTGTGGCAATATGATCGTAACCTTAGATCGACTCGATAACTCTTCGCCTAAGTCCAACAGATGCTTGTCCCCACCACTTGGAACATCAGTCAGGTAACCATTATTGAGAACCAGAATTTTCATTTCTCTGTCGATGCTTTCGTTCACTTTAACAACACCCTGTCATAATCGAATGGTGCTTTCTTAAATTCATTTTAGGACGTTCTTCGTATCGGTATTTAGCGACTTTATTACGCACGTCGTCTAGTCACGCCAGGCACTTCAGTCAACAATGCCGTCTGGCTCAGTTCTCGCAGGCGGCTGAGAGCCGACTCAATCCAAACCAAGAGGCAATCCCTCGAACACGCATCCTTATGCCAGCTCGGTAAGTTCTGCGCTCCGTGGGTGCTGGCACGGCTGTTCAAACCCACCGAACATGGTTCCAAAGCCACCACCGCCTGTCATAGCGAGTTCAACGGGCAGTTTTCGCGTCGCCAGATTCTATCCACTCCATCAGGGCAATCCCCTCAAGCAGTCCAACCCGTGCCGACCATCCAGGCAAGATCCGGCCACCCTCCCAGGGCGACATGATCTCACGCGGCCTATAGGAGCGAGCACCCCAGTTCACAGGAACTTTCCTCCCGCTTGCCTTTTCATAGATGGCCACTATTTCTTTCAGAGAATATGATCTGCCAGATGTCACACGGTACGTCTCCCCGCAACACAACTCTTGACCACGTAGGATCCTGTCCGCTAGGAGCAAAAAAGCCTCGACAACGTCGCTGATATATACCAAATCTAGTTTCTGTTCACCTGGAGACATGCTGAGGGGTTCGGCACCTAGCGAGGCCAACCTAAGTTGGTAAAAGAGCTTCATCCTGTGATCGAATGGGCCATACGTGTCTAACAATGTCAGTGTCATCGCCTTTTGCCCGACAGCCGAAACATAGTATTGCATGACATCCATGAAAGCCTGCTTCGTGGCGGCATACAGGCATGCGGGAAGATATGTGTTGCTGTGGAAATACTGCCATGACGTACCTATGTTCACAAAGGGCACATTCGGGGTCTCCTTGAGGGACTCTAGAACATAGGCGCCAAATTCAACGTTACTCTTCACCAGATCCCCGACTTCATTGGGCTTGTGTTCAGCCTTGAACAATGTAGCGAGATGAAACACTATGTCAGGAGCGGCTTCTCGAGCGGCATCTCGTACCGACTGAAACGACAACTCGCACGGATGCAGAACCGCCCCACCCAGCCATTTTGCAACTCGATCAAGGTCTGATGTAGGTCTAATTATCGCATGCGTGGCCCATCCACGGCAAGTGAGCGCCTGTGTCAATCTCGAACCGATAAAACCTGTAGCCCCTGTTATCAATGCTCGCGGCATTTGTCACTACCTGTCTTCCGCTAATTTCCAAGTAAATGGACTGGTAAAGTGCTCAAATTGGACAAGGCCATTATCACGTTGAGACACGACTGGTTCCGGATCGGGCCAATTGATTCCCAATGAATTCCAATGAATGCCCTGATCCGCTTCCGGTACATATCCATGTGTCACCCAATAACAGAGAACCGCTGGGCCCTGCAGCACATAAAAGCCGTGAGCAAGGCCTCGTGGGATAAACAGTGCGACAGGCTTATCTGCTGACAAGTGCAGGATATGGTGTTTGCCATAGGAAGTCGTGTCCACACGCAGATCCACAACCACGTCAAGCACACACCCGCTCAAGCAGAATACGAGCTTGTCATGATCATGGGGAGGAACCTGGAAATGCATACCCCGCAAAACCCGCTCATGAGATACCGTGTAGAACATCTCCTCGTACCGTATCGGAAGATGCAAGTTCCGAAACCAATCCTCACGAAACATCTTTACGAAGGTGCCTCGCATATCCCCGGACACATACGGTTCTAAGACATAACATCCAGGAATTGTTGTCTCGTGCCTCTTCACATGATATTGTTTCTATTAGCGATTAATTCTTAAGAATTATGATCGAAAATAGTTTATAGAACAAGAATAAACTACGCCAACGCAATATCAATAACCATGGCTCTGAGGTGCCGTTTATGAGAGACGACAATATAGTATGCACAGTCGTACTGACACATAACAGGAAGGTGTTGCTATGCGAATGCCTCACGGGATGCATTAATCAAACACGCACGCCTGATCACATCCTGATTGTGGACAACAACTCTTCTGATGGCACCCAGGATAAGCTAACAGAATCCGGCTTCATATCATCTCTTTCGAGCGAAAAAGACACTGGCTACTTTACCTGTCAACATCAGATATCGACGAAGCAAGGCGAAGCATGCACAGTTCATTATGTGCGCATACCAACAGATACCGGCAGTGCTGGCGGCTATTATGAAGGAATTAGGCGGGCGTGTTCACTGCCCTGTAACTGGATCTGGATCATGGATGACGATGCTGAACCGGACTCAAACTGCCTGAAATCGCTTCTTGTAGCCAACGCGACGATGGATGCGGGGTGTCTCCTTTCCACGGTGAAAACTGGAGACCGCAAAAGCATCCAGTTGGAACATCGGGGGTTCCATAACGACAGGAAATTTACTACTTTCTGCGCACTTGATGAGGAGGCATACGGGTCAACTAGTCCAGTTGAAGTTACAACCTTCAGCTGGATCGGGGTGCTGCTCAGGCGAGATGTCGCGATCCGGGCCGGGTTACCATTGCGAGAGTATTTCATGTTTTGCGAGGATCTTGAGTACAGCATGCGCGTTACCAGTATAACGAAGACCTATCTTGTAACAAACTCCGTCATGTATCACAAATCCCCACGGCGAATCGGTTATGCCACTCGCCATTTTCTCGGGGTGACATATTCGATGGTTCCTATCTCAGGACTCGCTTCCCATTTCTACGTCAAACGTAATCTCGTGGATGTCGAGAGGCGGCACAACAGAAGTTCATGGATCTTCGCCTTGAAAATTATCGCCCGTTACCTATTCAACGTGATTTGCATTGTACTCTTTGAAAGCCGATGCATTTGTCGTCTGATAGTCGTCACCACCGCCTTCCGGGATGGGATCAGTCGGCATTTCGACAATGACACTCCGTCGCGCCTTCTGAACAAATAGCGCCAAAGCACAGCTATTTGCCTTTCATTTCTAATTCGTCAATGCGTACCAAACCACCGTCAAAACGGATTTAGTAATCCGAACATTCCTGCATTATTTTTTGCAAGGAGAATCTTGAACTCCTTATGCTCGACAAATAGGTCCATCCTGGTACCCAGAAATTACCCAGGTCAGTCTCGGCACATGCTGCATCTGTCCGGCGACCGAATTCACTGAATTATTGCACCAACTGTTCGCGGGGTTTGTCTGAAGCGGCATAGAGGGGGCAGCCCACTGGAGCAGGGTATCGGCGGAGCCTTTGAATCTGAGTCTCTCGATGGGGACATAATAGAGGGAGGCGACCTATTACATGAGGGCACGAATGAGGTTGTAGGGGCGTGTATGATCATTTCCTTACGGACCATGTGGGGGTTTCTGGCAACGGAGAACAACCATGCCAAGAATGATCTTGATGTCGCGAAAGAATATTTCGACGGACTAGCGGCGCAAGTAGAGTTTAGCGATTTCGTCGGCATGGTTGAGGATTAGGTCTGCAAGGGTGGTCACGACGACATTGTTGCCTGAATAACCAAGCGTGACAAAACGACATGTGGAAGGAAGCCGCTATACACCGATATGAGACGCGTCCCAAAATGAACTTTAGTAAGCCTAGACTCCATATCTCTTCCCTTTCATCATCAATAAGAATCAAAATGATGGGTAATTATAGTTGTCGTTAGAGGAAAAAGTAATTGTCGTTGACCACTCATGCCACCCATTGGGTGCGAAGTACACTTAGCGTGAAAAGATTCACCACTCGCCTGGAGTACAAGGCTAGCCCGAGTTCGCCAGTTGGGCCTATTTTGAAAGAATATTTGTCCGTTTCAAGCGCTGGCCGAACACCGGAACCTTAAAATCATTGGGTTTTCGTGGTGTCGTTGACCGTTTTTTCTCAAAAGGCAAATGTAGTCAAGACCACCCCCTTGAAAACGATACTGTGGCGCATTAAAATCAGGGCATGTTTTTACAAAAGATTCCCCGAAAGAAAGGCGACGAGGTCTACGACTACTGGGCTTTGACGAAGACCGTCCGAACCGCGAACGGCCCACGGCATCAGATAGTGTCCTATCTGGGGAAGCTCAATGACGGGGAGCAGGAATATTATCACTCGTGGGATGACATCGCCGCATTGCTGGACGGGCGAAGGGGCGCTGTGCAGGGTGATTTGTTCGAGAGGCCGAAGCCTATTCCCGAATGGAGAGAGATCAATGTCAGCGGGATAGAGGTAAAAAGGGTCAGGGAATTCGGCCAGGTCTGGGCGGCGCTGGCCGTCTGGCGGAGGCTCGCGCTGGACAAGCTGTTCGCAGGGCTGATGCCGGAGGGCCGCGAGGATATCCGATGGGATCTAATCGCTTGCGTCCTGACGGCCGCGAAGTTCTGCGAGCAGGACACGGAGAACGCGGTGGCGGGCGAATGGCTGCCCCACGCGGCGTTGTGCGATGTGCTGGGGCTTGACGAGGAAAAGGTGAACCTGACGCGGATGTACAGGGGGCTTGATGAGATACTCGCCCACAAGGACGCGGTCTGCGCCCACCTTCAGTCGCGCTGGGGCGAATGGTTCGGAACCAAGCTCGACTTCATGCTGTACGACGTGACGAGTTCCTACTTCGAGGGGGAGTGCAAGATCAATCCTCTGGCTCAGCGGGGCTATTCGCGCGACAACCGACCTGACTGCAAACAGGTGTGCATCGGCCTGGTCGTGACGCCCGATGGCATGCCGGTCGGCTACGAGGTTTTCGCAGGGAACCGTGCGGACACGACGACGACGCAGGATATCGTGAGCCTCATGGAGGAGAAATACGGGCACGCCAATCGTGTTTGGGTGACGAACCGGGGGATGTCCAGTGAAGAGGACATCGCGTACCTCGAAGGGCGGGAATCCTTCTATCTGATGGGCGCGTCCCGCAGCCTGCTAAAGCAATACGAAGCCGAGTTCCATGACGGTGGCGGCTGGCAGCCCATCCGCGAGGGTCTTACGTCAAACTTGTCAAGGGGGCCGGGAACCCGTCCAAAAAGACGCAGTCAGTCCAGCAGGGCGTCGGCAGACTACGTGAGCGGTATCCTTCAGCGTCTAAACATTTTGAATGTGAAGTGCTGTTCAACGAAAAGAGTGAGGCGTGCGGCATCGCCCTGAACGAGAAGCCCGGGCAACTCGAATGGGCGAAGAAAACCCACGGCGCATACATCCTGCGTACCAACACGGACTGCGAAAACCCCGCCGAGCTCTGGCGATGGTACATCCAGCTCACAGAGGCCGAATCCGCATTCCGCGACCTCAAGAGCGACCTGGCCCTCCGCCCGATCTATCACCATCTGCAGCACCGGGTCGAGGCGCACATCCTCGTATGCTTCCTATCTCTTTGCCTGTGGCGGACGCTGGAGCATTGGATGGGTGTCAGCGGCCTGGGAGATGAGGCCAGACAGTTTCTGCTCGAAATGAGGCAGGTCCATTCCATGGACGGCCACCTGCCGACCAGGCAAGGACAGACGATCAGGCTCCGCGTTGTATCAAAACCAGAAAAGGAGCTGGCCGCACTCCTGACGCGAATGAAATTGCGACTTCCGAATGTGCCACTGAAACTGGAAATGTAGTCAAGACATCAAGATCGATTTGTTGATTTCCAACGACTTACGACATCAATAACCTGCCCAACTGGCGAACTCGGGCTAGAGACGCCGAGACACAGAGAAACCCAGTAGGCAAGAAGAAACCGTGGCGGCATTTTTAATTCCGGAGTACCAGAATTAAAAATACCGCCACGGTTTCTTGGAGGGGGAAACAGCCAGAACGAGGAGAGGTGTTGTGTACTGTCCCATCTCCTCTTGCCTGTCCTGAGCTCTGTCGAAGGACTCCTGGAATTACTCCGAAAAGGGTTGCGGGAATTTCAGAGGCGGTACTCCGCATCTTAAATACCCGCAATATTCTGTTTTCTTCTCGGTGACTCCGCGCAGGCGGGTGAATCTTTATTTGAGCGAATATTTACGAGACGCTGTACTAAGTGACCTATTTTCCTGATTCAACTGCTCTTTATAGGGTAAGTGCCATTCCTGTCATATGCCCAAGGCATTATTATAATCATCATAGGTCTTCTCGAATGAAAACACTCGTGCACAATACAAACACCTTTGGCGCAAAGCATCATACTCTGTGCGGCGGCATAGCCACAGATTCAAAGCCTCTTCCAGCCTGTCCGCCATTCCCTGGGGAGTTGAAACTGACAACCACCCATTGTTAAACGCCAAGGCGTCCCGCAAGCCGGGCACATCGTAGGCAATCACCGGGGTTCCCATGGCATTGGCTTCAATCACTACCAGCCCCCAGCCTTCCCGAATGGGCGACGTGCAAAGGATATGTGCTTTTTGCATCAGCTCATCCCGCTGCGCGTCTGAGACACGCCCCCAGAACCGCACATTCCGAATATCCTTTTTTTCAACATACCGCCGCACGAGCTCACCCTCATTTCCCCACCCGGCCACCCAAAGATGCACATCGGGATGCTGACGGCTCAGGATTTCAAAGGCCTTGACAGTATGCAGTGGCCGCTTTCCTTTACGAGGCCCAAGCAACAATACGGTAAAGCTTGGCTCCTTGGCCAGGGAATCGGACAAATTCATCAGGGGCTTGCAGGTGGCGCCCATGGTGATGAGGCTGATTTTGTCCCGTTTAAAACCGTGGTGCACCAACTCCTTTGCGGTCGATTCCGAAATCGTCAGAACCCTTCCCTGAAAAAATACCGCGAGGAGCATCAGTTGAAGCTTTTCAACAAAATACCCTGACACATTAATCAGAGGCATGATCCAGCGGGGAACTCCGTACACACGGGTCTGTGTGAACCATTTCACATCTTCGATATGATAAATGATCAGCGCCGCCCGGTCCGGCTTCATCGTCAGGCACGCAAAACTCCCAACGCTGATAAAGGAATCCACCAAAACAGTCGTAGTCGCCCTAAGATGTTTCCAATAGTAAAAAGGCAGACGATAGAAAGCCAGGATGCTGTGCCCGATACGGATGACCCGGACTCCATCAATCAGTTCCGTCGGCGAACAATCATTGAAGCCGGGGACGAGATGGATTACCTCCCACCCGTCGCCCACCAAACGTTTTGATATCTCGTGAGTGACTAGTTCAGCCCCACCCGCTTCTGGGTGATGGATGTCTTTCCAGCATATCCAAACAAGCTTCTTCATGCAACGGCCACCCTCCTGCTCTCACTCCGCCAAGATCCCTACTGCGAATCACTAATTAACAGTTTTCTGCGCCCCCACCACCGCCCGCCCTACTAATAATTTTGCGTTCTGCGGTCCTCGACTTCGCACCGGCAGCACATTCATCCCTGGCTGTACCCTGACCTGAATTCGCTGCTGTACAATTTGATTGGCGGGGAACACGATCACCTGATCCCCAAATTTAACCTTCATCTCCCCTCCCACCGCCACCCCAGTCAGTTCAAGTGCAATATCTTTGGGTTCTTCCCCAAGCCCATAAACCTTTAGCCCGGCATTGTCGGACAGTAGGAGCCTCCATAGCCGATAGTCCTGGGTCTGCACAGGACGCCAGTCTGGCCCCCATAAAAAGAACCCCGCAGCTCCCTCAGCACGCTTGATTGCCACCACATCTACCACCGTGTTGTAATAGATAATTGGCCAACTTATAATCCCAGGGTAGTTAATTTGATAATGTTGTCCTATCAAACTCAACTTTTCTGCTTGGTCATCTCGCAATTCCTGACTTCGCTTGAAAAATTTTACCGGCCAATCCCACGGCCCCACTTCTGGCCGTGAATACATGTGCCCGCTGCAATAGAAAACTGCATCGGGATTATCTTCAAAATAGCGACGAGTAACTTCACGAAATTGAGTTTTTTGCTGGATTTCGGGAAGTTCGTTGGGAACTGTTGAGATCACCACTACATTCGTGGTTGGATCGCTTCTATTGAACTCACACATCGCCGTAAAGAATCGATCCGTGACCACCGGTGTTCCTCTGGAAAAATGACTATCAAGCCACTGGGATATCTGTTTATAGGGAACTGGAAAGCCATTGGAATTCACAGCCTCAACATCAGCCTTCAGCCACAACCCAATAATAACAACTGCAAATCCACCCCACACAACCCGAACAAACGATCTCCACCGTTTCGAGACCTCAATCAACCACGGTACAGCCAGGCCCGCCGCCAAAACAATAAACCCAAACGGCCATACCGGAGCGATTCGCCTTATGCCGAAAGGTAGTACCGAAGCTTGCACTCCGGCCGCGCTGATAGCCAAACCCACAACAAACCCGATTAATGGAATTCCCCAACGCATGTCACGTCGCATCCGAATACCCAGAACAAGCCCACCCAACCCAAAGATCATGAAAGACACTAGTGCCCGCGCTTGAGTCCAGCCCCATCCAAACTTAATAATCTCATGGTAAATCACCCCCATGGGAGCAGAGCGACCTTGTTCAAATATTTTTCGCCAATATGCGGTACTATCATTTTGTCCCGTTATTGACATCAACGCCTCAACACCCCAAGGCACGAACAGCAGTGGCGCACCGATAACAACATACGAAGCCACAAGGAGCCACGTCTCACCTATCGAAACCTGCTTCCGAATACGCTTAAGGAACGAACATCCAATGTGAACCACCCCTATGATCCCTGTAAACAGCCATGCACTTGCCGTCGAATATATGAGTAAGCTTATTGCAGTCACATGCACAACATGGAACTTCCACCCAAGTTTTGTTCCCGCCTTCATGTTCGCCCACGACTCGATTAAGCACCAAATCATGAGAAAACCGCCGACCACACTTGGCGGATAAAAATAAGCCATGCGGCTTTGCTGAACATGCATCGGATTGAATGCAACGACAGCCATTAGAAGCAGTCCGAACCACCTCCCCCCCAGGCGCCAACCAACCCAAAGTGCCGCAAGTATTGCCAGCATTCCCCAAATGGCTGAAGGCATGATTACGTTGCCTCTTGTTGGCGGTAAATGGAAAACATCCAGAAATAATTTTGTCAGGGCGGCGGGGAAAGGCATTTGGTAAGTGCGCCCGACAAGTTGCTCCCATTTCAACACGATGTCGGCGGGCGTCGCACCCATCTGGCATACATCATGAATTTGGCCATCACTGTTCTGGCTGGCATCATTTAGCCTTATAAAACGCGCCCCTGCCCCTGCAATCAAAATGATCGCAACAAGAATTGCTATCAGCCATTGTTGAGATAAAATTTTACCATTATTACTCATAACCTGCATCTCCTTCTAAAAAACCTCTTCCTGTGAGAAATTAATACTGCAAAGTTTCCTGTTTCGAACAAGATTTTAACAGGAAATTCGCTAAAATTATAAATGCCGTTGAACGCCTAAGCGATTAATTTTTTAAACGGATATTTCGAGTCACCGGCTTGTCTCTCCTGACGTTCATAGCTTACCCCAATCTGGTTGAATCCTATCCAACTTCTCATGCCACGAATAAAGCGACTTTCTTCAGGCATTTTATTTAAAACGTCAACCGCACGGCGACTTATCAAGGAGAAATCTCCGGAATCAAGAGGAATATCGACATATGACACCGATTTAAGAAACCATGAATATTAGCATGAACACCCGATAATCAGACAATATCCGTAAATGATGCTACGAGCAGCGGTGCTGAAATGCTCCTTATTTTGCTGTTAGGTTATGAATGATATTACCAGTCTTTTTTTATCTCGAAGGCTCCATTTTCGTCATTGAGCTACCAAACCTCATTTTAGGGGAAACATTGGTGTGAATATCGACCGATACTTCCAGTAAAAAAGGTTGAACGGGATTTTCCCAAAGTTTTTCCAATCCCTCTCCAATCTCCTCTGGTCTGTTGATGGAGCAGGACTCAATACCATAGGCCAAAGCTATTTTAGAAAAATTGGGTGCCGTGTATCCCCAAACTGTTGATTGATAACAGCTGCCAAAGTAACTGTCCTGAAATTGGCGGATCATGCCGAGGCAGTGGTTATTGAGAATTACAATTTTAATTGGAAGATTGTTCCTCCGAATGGTTTGTAATTCCTGAACATTGATCTGAAACCCGCCATCACCAGCAATCGCTACTACAGGCGCATTACCCAGGGTGATAGAGGCTCCAATAGCGGCAGGTAACGCATACCCCATTGCCCCCATGCCTCCCGAGGTCAGAAACATCTGATTATTGACCAACTCCAAAGACTGGGCGCACCACATCTGGTTATTGCCAACATCTGCAGTAAATACTCTGGCCTCATGTGAGGCGTGCGAAAGTTTATGGATGAAAGTATTGGGATTAATGCCTGTTATCCCTTTGAGCTCGCTCGTATCCAGGCAGGTTTGCCTTTTTTCTTCGATCGCCCGTATCCATTCCCGGGGAGCGTTGTAAGAACAATCACAGTTTTCGATTCGCGAAAAGAATTCAGACAGATCACTTTTTAATGTGATACACTCAGTAACCCGATTATTCAATTCAGCCTCATCGATGTCGACATGGTAAATAGCTTTGTCTCTCCGAAAGGAATCGATATCAGAGCCTGTCTGCCGCAGGTCTAGTCGACTGCCCAACACAAGGAGCAAATCGCAACTACCTAATGCGTAATTAGCCCAGCGATTACCATAGGTACCAATAAACCCTATCCGCTCGGAATGTTGATAGGGCAATACATCAAAACCCAACAGGGATGTAACCACGGGGATGTGGCATTTATTCATAAATTCCAAAAAGCGCCCTTCCGATCCGGATGCCCGGAGCCCCCTACCCACCAGAATCAATGGACGCTTGCTACTTTTCAAAGCCATAAGATAGCGCTGAAAGTAAGCTTCGTGCCCCGTTGAGTTTGTAGCCACTGCCGGAAGATCCGAGTCAGTAACCGAAAAAGCTTCCACTTCTTCATTCTGAATATTCATTGGAATATCAATAAGAACTGGCCCCGGTCTGCCTGACAGTGTGATTTTATAGGCTTCTTCAAATACTCGAGGAATCTCTTTGGCTGTTTTTATCACATAAGTTGTTTTGGTAATTGGCTTTGCCATACTCACGATGTCAGTTTCCTGAAAACCTATTTGCCGCGTAGCGCGCTCGCCTTTTTGCTCGTTTAAATTTACTTGGCCTGTAATAAAAATGGCTGGCACTGAATCAAAAAAACAATTACCAATTCCGGTCAGAAGATTTGTTGCGCCGGGACCACTGGTAGCGAGCGCGACCCCCGGCTTATTTGCAATTCGCCCATATGCATCGGCAGCCATTGCGGCGGCCTGTTCGTGGTGCATACTCACAATCTTGATGTAACCGTCGCGATGAAAAGCATCAATGATGCATGTAATCATGCCACCCTGTAATTCAAACACGGTATCAATATTTTTCTTTTTCAGAAACTGTGCGATAAAAGTTGAAACTTTCATTATTCTGCCTTTTTGATCCGAGTTTATTGTCTAGAGGAGACATGATGCTGGAGAGTCCGTCGAATTGCCTCTTCCAGATCGACCCTGACGGTTAAACCTAAATCAACTTTCGCGCGCGTAACATCAGGGATATAACGCTCAGAAGGCGATTTTAAATTTGCTTTACTCTGGATCATAACGGGCCCCGCCTGGGCGCAATCAGCCACGATCGCGGCAATCTCACCAATGGAGAAAGCACGGCCGGATCCGACATTATATGCCGTCCCGGCATTCCCTCTTAATAATATAGTCCACAGCCATATCGCCAAGTCAGCGGCATAAAGATAAGAGCGCAAAGGTGTTCCGTCTCCTTTAACCTTAATAGTCTCACCGTTTAGGGCGTCCTGAATAAAATTTCCGATGGCAAAATGAGCCCCCATCGGCATTCCGGGTCCCACAAACGCGAAGCATCTGGCTATCTTTGATTCCAAGCCGAATTGCTTGGCATACAATGCGCACAATAGCTCCGCGGCACGCTTACCCTCCCCATACGCCGAACCAGGATCAAGGGGGTCAGGGGCACCTTGATAATCTTCAGGAATATGCAGCAATTGCGGGGGTTGCCTCCCATACACGGCGCCCGAACTTGTATACAGCACTTTCTTTGCACCACTCTGAACCGCAAAATCCAACACACGCCGGGTCCCCTCGACAATCGTATCTAGCATCAACAGGGGAGTTTCGGCATTCATTTTGGCGCTGGCATCTGTCGCCGCATGGAGCACGTGGCTAAAGCATCCATCAGGGAAAATAAAATCTCTGACATCCCCGCGGTGAAGCCTGATCGCCGGGTGAAAAGCAAGATGTGGCGATTTTTCTGCAAAGACATCTGGATGGCGAGTCAATACGGTTACCTCGACATTCAGCAAAAACGCATCATTGGCAGTGAGCAAACTTTCCAGTAACCAGCCGCCAAAAAAACCCGTGCCCCCAGTCATGAAAATACGCTGCCCACGGAATTCCTCCCAAAGCCCTTCCGTATGAGCCAAAATATGATCGAGGTCTTCTTGCAGAATATTGGACATGGTTATTAACGTCATCCACGAATACAAGCCCAGTACATCCGAATCTGCTTCTCCACCATGCTACGCACGGCACCCTCACCCTCCTGATGAACAGTCTTGTACCATAATGCTGTCATGCCGATGGTCTGTTCAAAAGCCCACCGTCCTTCCCATTGCAGCAAATGGAACGCTTTGTCCGCAGCCAGATTGAGCATGCCGGCTTCATGTGGTGCCTTGTGATCTGATCGATCCTCCCACCGGCCCGGCCAGCACTTAAGGATTTCATCGACAAGTTCCCCAACAGTCCGATTTGAGGTCAGCGAAGGACCAAAGTTGAAGGCTGAAGCGTAAGACGTGAGGTGTGAGGTGTGAGGAGTAAGACGTGAGGCGTTAGATGTTAGATGTGAAATGTGAGATGTAAGGGCTCCGTGGAGCTTCATGCCTAGGAGGAGATACCCGCTTAGTGGTTCGAGGACGTGCTGCCAGGGGCGGGTGGCATGGGGGTTCCGCACGGCAATGACATCCCCTTTAGCTAACGCTCTCATGCAGTCCGGAACGATCCGATCCTGCGCCCAATCTCCTCCCCCAATCACGTTCCCCGCTCGGGCGGAAGCGACAGCAACCAGAGGAGGTGAAACGTGAGAGGTGAGACGTGAGGCGTGAGGAGTGAGGGGTGAGGCGGCAGATGTGAGGGGTGAAGCGTGAGATGTGAGGGGTGAGATGTGAGGGGTGAGATGGTTTGCGATTTTCGCCGGGTTGAAGAAGGAGTTCCGGTAGGATTGGATCACTAGTTCGGCGCAGGCCTTACTCGAACTGTACGGGTCATATCCACCGAGGGGATCACTCTCCCGGTAGGCGTGCAACCATTCCTTATTCTCATACACCTTGTCGGTGGTAATCATGACCGCCGCACAGGGCCAGTCGGCATCCCGCAGGGCATCCAATACATGCGCCGTCCCCATCACATTGGTTTCATAGGTCTCTAACGGTTGAGCATAAGAAAGACGCACTAGCGGTTGGGCCGCCAGATGAAAAATCAGATCCGGCCTGACCTCATGAATGACCCGACGCACCAACGAGCGATCACGAATATCCCCTATCCTGTGATCACAGCGTCCGGCAAGCCCCAACTGGTCAAATAAAGCCGGCTCCGTCATCGGCGGCAAGGCGAACCCCGTCACCTTGGCCCCCATCATCAGCAGCCACTCGGTCAGCCAGGAGCCCTTGAAGCCAGTATGGCCTGTTATGAGCACCCTTTTGTCTTTGTAGAAATCGTTAAAATTCATGTTAGACGTGAGGGGTGAGATGTTAAACGTAAGAGGTTAAATGTTAGAGGTTAGAGGTTAAATGTAAGAGGTTAAATGTAAGAGGTTAAATGTAAGATGTAAGACGAAAAATTAAAGGCGTGAACGCAGGTTTCGTAATAAGCCCGCCAGTTTTGCTGAGATTGATTCCATATCAATGTCTATTTTATTTTTCTGTATGACTGTAATATATCCAAGTTTCACAGCAATCTCAAGCTGGGTATCCAACTCAGTCAAGGATCCATTAGCAATCTTGAAGAACTGAATGAATTCTTTTGTAGCTCCACGTCCCGCTCCTTCTGCAATGTTAGAGGGAACTGACACACCCGCACGGCGCATCTGACTCGTCAATCCATAGTCTTCTGTCTTCGGTAAACTTGCGGTGAGGCGGTAAATACTGACAGATAATTCCACCGATTCCTTCCAAACGTCTAGCGATTTATGCCCCCTTTGCATTATTTTTACCCCTACATTTTACGCTTCACATCTCACATCTCACGTCTTGCGTCTTACGGCTCACATCTCCAATAATGGCTCGAAACCGGCCTGCCGAAAGTGAGCGTCGGTGGTGAGCGCTCGATGTAAGCCTTCACTTTTCATAGCGCAAAAACTGACGCAGTCGGTAAATGAATAATCCTTGTCCTTGTGCTGCAGAAAATAGTCACGGGCTCTTGCAAAGTCAGCAGCATCTGTCCACAAGGTTCGACAGGCGTGCGATACGGTAAGATCACCAAAAAACAGATCCAGCAGATGCGCAAGCCCCCTCGCCTTTAGCAGGGTGGCAGTCTCGTCCAGGACATAATCAGTTGTTACAAAACGGACGCGGGCTCCAGCCGCTTTCTTGAGGAGTGCCGCAGCCTTTACATGCTGCGGGTCTTTAGCTGCCAGCAAGGCATAGAAACCACTCGTATCAACAAAAATATCAGTTTTCATAGAGGAGCGTATCTATCTCCCGGTTCGAAAGAGACTTCGCGGCTCCATCCGCATGCTCGGCCAAGCGATAGAATGGGTCTTCACCACAACTAAGTTCTGGATGAACACAAGGTTCCAGATGGAATAAGGGTTTACCCCGATAGGTCAAAAGCATCCGCTCTCCCGCTAGTGCCCCCTTAATTACCCGCTCTGAGTGGCGCCTAAATTCAAGCATACTAATGGTTTTCATCGCAGCCTCATTCCAGTGAAGATAAACTTCATGTTCAACTTAAGTAATACCGAGACGTCATCATGTCGTCAAACATATAATATTCAACGCTACAACCGAATGGCGCTGACTTAAGGCATTTTCCGCACAACCCGCCCCTCACCACGTTGCACCTCTCACATCTCACGTTTCACGTCTTACTCCTCACGTCTTACCAACTTTTCCATGGCGCCTTTCCTTCCTGCCATAGACTCTCAAGAAGACGCACATCGCGCAAAGTATCCATGCACTGCCAGAAACCTTCATGCCGATAGGAATTTAACTGACCCGCAACAGCTAACCGCTCCATAGGATCACGCTCCCACAATGAATCGTCGTCCTCTATGTAATCCAATACCTCCGGTTGCAGCACGAAGAACCCACCATTGATCCAGCCTTCCCCCGCCTGCGGCTTCTCCTCAAAACGGGTGACTAAATCTCCATCAAACACCATGCTGCCAAAACGGGCAGGAGGCCGTACTGCCGTTAATGTAGCCAATTTTCCGCTTTTCTTGTGAGCTTCAATGACTTTACCGACATTGAGATTCGTCACCCCATCGCCGTAGGTCGCAAGAAAGGGCTCATTCCCAATAAACTTCCCGGCCTGCTTGAGTCGACCACCCGTCTGCGTGGTTAGCCCCGTATCCAAAAGGTGGACCGTCCAGTCATCATCGCTATCCGCCTGATGGACCTCAATATGACCGCGATGCATTTCGACCGTCAAACTCCGGGAATGGTATCGATAATTTACGAAGAAATCTTTAATCACATCCCCTTTATATCCAAGGGCCAGCACAAACTCCTTGATTCCGTGTGCCGCATAGATCTTCATAATGTGCCAAAGTACTGGCATCCCACCAATTTCAATCATCGGCTTGGGCTTCAGAGTCGTCTCCTCCGACAAACGAGTCCCTAATCCCCCACAAAGTATAACTGCTTTCATGGCTCTCCCATTATCTATTTTATATATCCATGTCGACATTTTACGTTTCACATTTCACGTCTTACGTCTCACGTCTTACCGCTTCTTCACTCCCAAGCATCAACTCTGATACTGGCCTCCGGCACACCTTGATGAACTAGTTCTTTACTAAGCGCAGACACCATGGGCGGAGGACCAGCTAAATAATATATGGCAGATTCACTCATGGAACAATCCTTGAGAACATCGAGGTGTATGCGACCAGGTTTCATCCTCTCTATCGCTATGCCGCTGGGGACAGCGGCTACTACACCCGAGGCCTCAGCAACAACTGACTTAACAGCGCTTGTCTCCTCCACAAAATAAAACACTTGTAAGTTCGTTCCTTGCGCGCGCTTCTTCTCTGTCAACCTCTGTCCAAGTAACAGCTCAGGGCGGCGGGCGCCATATAGCAAGACAACCTTATGGGGATGATCTGGAGACAGCCCCTCAATAAACGCTTGAAACGCCGTAATCCCAGTTCCACCGGCAATCAGAACTGAATCACTCCCGCCATCAACCACAAACTCACCATACGGGAGTTTGACCCACACGTCCTTACCAACACATAACTCCTTTTCCATACGGGAGGTATATTGTCCTTTGACTGAATAGATAATAGTGAGTTTGCTACGATCCACGGGCGAAGAAGCTATTGAGAAGACCCTTGACTCTGGCCAGAATCCGGTGGGATCGTATTCATCCACGGCAAGGTGAAGGAACTGCCCCGGGCGGAATACTTGTACTGGCCGGTCGGGTTTCAAGTCAACAGTGTAAACATGGTCACCATGATCAATGACCCGCTCAACCTGGCAACGCATTTTACGAGGAGTAGGCATAATAGTGTTTTACAGGATCAATCTCGGAATCTGCGGGAGGTTGTCGAAATGACTATCCCGCGAATAGAGCTGAAGATCGTGCTGGAGCACCAGCGCAGCAATCCACATATCATTGGTCGGGATTGGCGTTCCTTGAGCACGAAGCTGGGCGAATACTCTCGCATAATGATGCGTTGTCGCCTCATCCGGCAAAAGAATTCTAACGCGTGGCCGATTAAGAAATTGAATTAGAATCCGCTCATTCTTCTTCGCCACAGTGCCGCATAAAAAGCCAGCCCTCAATTCCGCAAGGACTACATAAGGAATATGGATCTCAACAGCCTGAGCAAAGTGCTCAACAGCAGAACTCAGTCCCTCACAAAAAGCCCGGTAAACATTGGTGTCAATCGCAATTCTCATTGCCACATCGCCTTATCAACCTTATCCATGTCAGCCATCGCCCTATCAAATTCCGGATCTTTCACCCATGAGCCTGCCAGGTCATCAAGATCATTAAATCGAATCGGCTCCGTCCCTAAATTTAGCCCTCGCGCCAAAACTTGAAGTAAAATCGCATTCATTGATTGATGCGAAACCTTTGCCTCTTGCCGCACCACCGCATCAAAGCGTGCGGGTATTCCCCTGATTGTATACTGCATCGTTTTCATGTAGGCATTGTAGGCGAAACATGAATACACATCAATTAATAAACTTTTTAACCATATCGGCCATGTACTTCATATGATCCACGGTAAGCCCCGGATACACACCGATGAAAAAAGTATTTGTTGTAATCATATCCGTGTTGTTTAAATCCCCGACGACGCGATGTGGGATATTGGCAAACGCCGGATGTCGCAACAAATTACCGCTAAACAGGTTACGCGTTTCTATCTTCTTGCTTTCAAGATATTGCGTCAACTCGTTACGAGTGAATCCAGCATCCGGCCGCACCGTAATCGGGAAAGCGAACCAGGAGGGATCCGAGTTCGGTGTTGCCTTGGGAAGCAACAACCGATCTTCAAACGGCTTTAACAATACTGAGAGTGTGGCAAAATTCGCTTTCCGCCGGATTACAAAGTCATCCAGCTTCCCGAGCTGGGCACAGCCAATCGCTGCCTGCATATCAGTCACCTTCAAATTGTATCCGATATGACTGTAAACATACTTGTGGTCATAGCCCAGTGGAAGCGTCCCGAATTGCTGACTGAACCGCTTCCCACAGGTATTGTTCTCTCCTCCTGAACAGTAACAGTCGCGCCCCCAGTCACGATAAGAACAGGCAATACGGGCCAATTCATCGTCATTGGTAACCACACATCCACCCTCACCCATCGTAATGTGATGCGCAGGATAGAACGAATGCGAGGCAATGTGGCCAAATGAACCGGTCCATTGATTGCGATACAACGAGCCCAGAGCATCACAATTATCCTCAACCACCCACAAATCATGTTTCTTTGCCAGTGCCATCACCACATCAAGATCAAATGGAACCCCCAATGTGTGTGCCATCATTATAGCCCGCGTTTTCGACCCGATCGCCTCGGCAATACGCTCCGGAATTGCCGTGTAATCGCCCAAATTAACATCAATGAAAACAGGAATTAGCTGATTCTGTAAAATGGGCGCCAAAGTTGTGGGGAACCCCGCCGCAACCGTAATCACCTCATCACCGGGCTTGAGGCGCCGATGACCCAGTTTTGGAGACGTCAAGGTGGTAAGTGCAATCAGGTTCGCAGAGGATCCAGAATTGACCAACAACGCATTCGACACCCCAAGCTTCTCGGCGAAGTTCGCCTCGAACTCCTCAGAATACCGACCTGCGGTGAGAAAAAAATCAAGGCTTGAGTCCACAAGCTTGCACATCTCATCACCATCAAATACGCGCCCGGCATAATGGACAAGATCTTGTCCGGGCGTAAAGGGCGCCTTCTTTTGAAACTTCTCGGCATGATACGCTTCAACTAATTTCAAGATCTCTGCGCGCAGCTCATTCGGATTTGCCATAATTTTATCTTTCCTCAAATTTACCGAGTATTGCCCCCTCTCCTTTCAGGGGAGAGGGTTGGGGTGAGGGTGTTCACTACCCCGCAAATACGCCAAACAACCCAACAATGCAGCCACTGACGCCGCGGCCAGCACCGCGACCACCTGTAAAAGTGTTTCATGCCAGTATGCCACACCAAACAAATATCCCGCCGCACAAATGAACAGTGGAATCATAATCCTGAACCGCCGCTGAGCCAGTTCATAATTCAGCAGTACCATGACCATGGTCAACGGGGTCAGCGCCAGAACCATCCCCCTCAGGATTTCAATCTGTCCGGGCTGCGCCTCTTTCACCAAAATCTTGAGGATAAAACCAGGGAACGCCAGAAAGACCAGGCCCATGGACGCCACAATCAGGCCCGTCACTACCATGGCCTTGTATAAAGTCCTGGTCGTTGCCTGTGATGACTCTCCCCCGGAGGTTACTTTTGGGAACATGGCTGAACAGACCGGGCCTGGCAGAAAAAAGACCATTCTCGCCACCATAGCCGCTTTTGAAAAAACGCCCGCCTGCTCCGGTGAGAAATAATACTTAACCAGAAGCAGGTCAGCACCAGACAAGACCCCGTAGGCTGTAAATGCCGCCATGTAGCCGCCCATGTAGGCATAAATCCCTGTCGGCCGCGCCAGAGATACACTTGCCCGTCCCAGTAAAGCGCCACATATCACAAGGGAAAGCGCCACAGACACCAACAACCCCACCACATGCGCGGTCAAACCTCCAACAGCACCCAGCCCCATCAGCGCTAGGACAAGTCCCGCGATCAACCTCAGTACTGCAGCTCCATTTCCAATCAGGGCACCCCACTTAAAGGCCTGCATCCCAGACAATACACCACCAGGAATGGCCCCCAATAGCCCCACAACGACGGCGCCAATCGCCAGATAGATCGGCACCGGCGAATCAATCTTAAAGGCGGCCATCAGCTCCTGCCGGGCCAAGAGCGCCACCATTATCAGAAGCAGAGCGGGTATCAATAAATCCCGCGTCAAGGCGGCCATCATGGCCTTGATTTTATCCCGCTCATTCCCGGCCATAAACAGTGCCGTAAAATGCGTCACCCCGCCACCTAAGGACGCCAGCGGCATCCCGAGCATCATGAGCGCGCCGAGAATGGCGGACAGCACGCCATATTCAGTATTCCCCAGCATCCGCGCCATGGTGACTTGAAATAAAAGATTACAGATATTACTAAACTGGGCGCCAATGAATAGAACTAGACTATGCGTCAAAAGATGGTCACGTACCATGCCCACGGGATGAATCCAAGGCCCAAGTACCCGATCATAAAAGTCCACAACCCATTTAAATGGCGAATAGATCAAACGTAAGCGGATCAGCGCCATCATCATTTCCTGCGAGGCACTCCCCACATGAACCTTGGAGCCTTCAACATCGTGCCAGGTCGTGGGAATCTCCCTGATCTTGAAGCCCGCCCGGCGGAGTTGGAACAGCAGATCTACATCAAACGCCCATTGAGTGATGCCCAGACGTGACAATATGGTCTGAACGGCTTCACGCCGCATCAATTTGGCCCCGCATTGGGTATCGGTCAGCCGTAGGCCAAACAACGCGCGGGTCATTAAATTAAAAATCCGGGAGACCACCCGCCGATCCAACGGTTGACGCGGACTGACTTGGGCCCCTTTGGCCCAGCGGGAGGCGATGATCGCACCCGACTCCCCGATATTGTCCACCAGATCTTGAAAGGCTTGCGGCGGCGTGGCGCCATCGGCATCTACAAAGCCGATTAACTCACCACGGGCCTCGCTAAACCCCACCATCAAGGCCCCACCTTTCCCAATGGGCTTGGGTTCAATGATGGCCTTCAGGCCGGGGAAACGACTGGCAAAGGAAGCGACAATCTGGTCGGTTCGATCTGTGGACCCATTCACTACCACCAGAAATTCTACCTCATTCTGGTATCGCGAAGTAAAGTAGGGCAGATAGGCCTCCAGCATGGGACCGATCCTGTTTTCTTCATTATGAGCCGGAATTACTATCGAAAGCCGCATAAGCTCCATGATGCCAGAAACTCTAAACTAGAAACAACCGCTAATTTAGGGCATTAACTTATCTAAAATGGAGTAAACCCGGGAGATTTATCTCTGAATCCGTCTGTTAATCTCTGCCACCATGGATCCGACAATGAGAGGCCAATGAAGGTGTTTTCGAGTGTATTCCTGGGCTGTGCGTTCGCGCCCGTCGCCGCCGTTTCGCAGGACAGATACGATCATGGCGGCGAAGGAATCTATCCGGGAATCCGACTGATATGTCAGGTGGTCGTAATCTTTGAATTCAGCAAAGTCGTTGCACACCACCTTTACTCCGGCGGCAAAGTACTCGCGGAGTTTCAGAGAGCATCGATATTTGTTTACCAGACGCTCGGAAAAGTAGACTAAGGCCACATCTGCCACGGCAAAGTACGAAGGGACTTCGTTATGGCGAACCTCCCCGATGAAGTGAAGATGCTGGGAGAGTTCATATTGTTTAGCCATTTGCTCGAAATGTTGCCGAAGAGGCCCGCCACCTACAATGAGCAGTGTGGCATCCGGTATATCGCACAGCACTTTTCGCCATGTTTGCATCACAGGCTCAAGATCGCTGGCAACGTTGAGATGGGCGGTATAGACGGCCACCGGCTTTCCATCCAGGGCGTAGCGACTCCGAATGGCCGCTATTTGGCCTTTATCTGCATTGCCGTTAAACAAAGTGCAGTCAACGCCTTGTTCGACTCGAAATATTCGCTCAGGCCGTACCCCCCGCTCATCCACCAGAAAGTTGCGCAGATTGTTATTATGGTAACTGACCATACTGTAGAAGCGCGGAAACGGTTTCTGTATAATCTCTAACAACTTACTCATCCATCCCGTCAGATAAGCATGACAAAGATCGTCCACATCAAGCCATGTGGGAATGCCTCGAAGTTTGGCGATCAGAAGGGGCAAAGTAACATTTAAATGCGGCTTAAACCCCCCGGCCAAATCGGCACGGCATGTTAAGGCGATCCAGCAGTTAGGAAAGATGGTCACAAAAAGCTCCATGAGGGAACCTGGCGAGCGGTGAGGCTTGGAAACGATTACCTCTATGCCCTGTTCGCGCATAATGCGTACACATGCCTGATAGCGCAAATTTGTCGAACAGGAAGAAAAACACATGACTCTTTTCATGGCGACCTTTTTATGTGGTGATGGATTGCTTGGCAATGGTTTCCCTGAATCAATGCAGAAACCGCAAAAACAGTCTCTTTATGGCTTGAGGCGCAACCCGGGTCAGGACGGCGCAAGGAGAATGCTGGAGGCTGTTGCCGACAAAACAGCCATGAATGCAGTCACAGCGATCCACCGCTATCCGAGCACATTCCTTAGCTATGGCGCCTGTGGCCATGGCCTTTTGAAAATCAAAATCTAATGGGTTCAAATCCAAAACCTCATCGCGATGCTCACATGCGCGAAGGCTGCCAGAACCATTTACAACGAGTATCGTGCGTCCGGCAACACAAGGGAAAGGCCAGAGTTTCCCCATAATTCGATCTCGTTTGATTTGCGCCATGGCACGGTTAAGTGAGTACAAAGCGAGATTAGTCAAACTTGCAGGAACATCACCAAGCACGCTCCGTCCCGAGGTACGGTGTTTGCCGGAGTACATCTCGTGCGCCTGGTTCAGGAGCGACAGGTATCTATCCACTATGTTTTTTCGTTCGACAGAACCATGATTTGCGGTTTTCCAATAGGAATCTCTCACGATCTCAAGCGAGTGTTCATCAAGGATGTAACGATCGCGAAAAAACTTAAGCGTCTCAGGTATTTCGTCGACATTTTCAGCAGTCACAACACTGCTAATGCGTAAGCGCAGGTTCGCAAATTGATCCCGCAACGGGGAAAGTTTTTCGATGGTCTTACAAAGATTGGCAAAAGCACCGCTCTTACCGCGCAAACGGTCGTGGGTTTCCTCCATGCCGTCCACGGAGAAACTGATCGTCAGCATGGCGGACTTCTCCTGCTCGAGAAACTTGCGGCAGGTGTCAACCGAGAGGTCGGAGAACCAACCGTTTGTCGGGACATAGATCGCCTGTACGCCGTTGTTACGGCAGAATGCCAGCATGATATCCTCCAGCCTATGCCGCATAAAGGGCTCGCCCCCCGATATCAACAGAGCCCGGAAGGCTGGCATCGTCCGGCTGAGGGTCAGCAGGTTATCTAAAGAAATGTCACGGGACTGGTTCCTGTTTTCCGCATAACAACAAAAACCACAACGCAGATTACACGAGTTAGTGACGAAGAGTATCAGGCTATCGAGATTCCGCTGATCAAAAACTCTCCTAATTTCGGAAAAGATACCCTGATGTTTGCGTGCGACCGTGGTATTGATCATGATTTTTTGATTTAGAAATTTCTTTCTCAGTGGTACATGCATGTGTGTGAATTGTACTGGACATGCGCTGCCGTTCTTTAAAATGCTGTCAGAGCCGAGTCAAAAACGCAAGCATGATTGTATAAACCATTAGAAAAGGAATATCATGGCCACCCCATTGATCAATCGTTACCGATCTGTTCTGGATTACCGACAAAAGCAAGTTCAGACCTCGGGCTTGCCCACGTTACTGCATCTTGAGCCTACCAACTCATGCAATCTCAGCTGCCCAATGTGTCCCCGGACGAAGGACATGGAACGTAAAGTCGGATTCATGTCTATGTCAGTTGTCGAGAAGATAGCGGCGGAAGCGGAAGGGCATGTTCAGTTTGTTCTCTTGCAAGCTTGGGGGGAGAGCGTCATGCACCCGCAACTCGATAAGATCGTTGCTACCTTCAAGTCGCGCGGAATCAGAACGTTTCTCTCAACAAATGCGACGCTACTAGATGCCAACAGAAGCGACAAATTATTGGACAGCGGCCTGGATTTAATAATATTCAGCCTCGACGCCGTTAACGAGGAGACTTACCGTCAGTTGCGCGTCGGGGGTGATTTCCAGAAAACAGTAAAGAACGTCGAGGAGTTCCTGAAAAAGGTCAGACAACGCCACATTGATATGTTTTGCGTCTGTCAACTGATCTATATGTCGCTTAACAAGCATGAGGCGCTGACGTTCCGCAAGAAGTGGCAAGAGCTCGGGGCGCACGTCTGGCTTAAACCGTTCAATGTCTGGAACGGAGAAAATGAAGATTTCGACAAACTGCACCCGGACTCGGCAAAAAAGGTATATTTCGACAATCTATGCGATTGGCCGTGGCGGACAATGGTTATTCACTGGAACGGCAATGTTGTGCCGTGTTGCAACGATTACGATGGTGATGTGGTGTTTGGAAACGTTCAACAAAACACATTGGCGGAGGTTTGGAACGGCGAAGCGATCCAGAGTTTCAGGAAGGCCCACATTGAAGGCCGACGCAATATTGAGTTCTGCAAGAAATGTTCTTATATATCACTCGGCAGCGGTAAACAACTTGCCTTCGTCTTACTGAATTACCTGACTTCCCTGAAGCTACAGACGAGGTTCGAGAACTACTACAAAAAAACCATCTAACCAAAAAAAGCAGCGCCGGTTTCCCGACGCTGCTTCGACTTTTCTCAAACACAATGACTTAACCCAAACGCTGCTTCAAGCCTTCCAATTCCTGCTTCAAGGCCGCAGGGAGATGGGTGCCGAACTTCTCGTAATTGGTGTTAATGTCAGCTATCTCATTCTTCCAGCCTTCAGGATCGACTGCCAACAACTGCTTGATGTCTTCCGGCGTAATCTTCAGCCCGGACACATCCAAACCATCCTCGGTAGGCAGATACCCAATCGGGGACTTGACCGCCTTCCCAGTGCCATCGATACGCTCGCAGATCCATTTGAGCACGCGGCTGTTGTCGCCGTATCCAGGCCACAACCACTTGCCTTCAGGGCTTTTACGGAACCAGTTGACAAAGAATACCTTGGGCAACTTTTCGCGCTTGGTCTTCTTCGCCATGTCCAGCCAGTGGGCGAAGTAGTCACCCATGTTATAGCCGCAGAACGGCAACATGGCGAACGGATCACGCCGCAGAACCCCGGCTTTGCCGAGCGCCGCCGCAGTGGTCTCCGACCCCGTTGAAGAACCCATGAATACACCATGTTCCCAGGTGAAAGCTTCATTTACCAGAGGGATGGTGGAAGGACGACGCCCACCAAACAGGAACGCCGAGATCGGCACACCGGCCGGATTCTGCCAGTCGGCATCCACCACCGGACACTGTTCCGCAGGCGCTGTGAACCGGGCATTCGGATGCGCCGCCTTGCGACCGCAATCCGGGGTCCAATCCTTACCTTCCCAGTCAATCGCCTTGGCCGGGGCCGGAATGCCCATATCTTCCCACCAGATATCACCCTCGGGCGTCAACGCCACGTTGGTGAAAATCGTATTGGCCTTAATCGTCGTCATCGCATGGGGATTCGACTGGGCCGAGGTGCCCGGCGCCACACCGAAGAAGCCGGATTCCGGGTTCATCGCAAACAGGCGGCCATCTTCACCCACGCGAATCCAGGCGATATCGTCACCCAGACACTTAACCGACCACCCCGGCAAACTCGGCTGCATCATAGCCAGATTGGTCTTGCCGCAGGCACTCGGGAATGCTGCGCTAATGTAATACTTCTTTCCGGCAGGCGAAGTCAGGGCCAGAATCACCATATGTTCGGCCATCCAACCCTCTTTACGGGCAATTGAGGAGGCAATACGCAATGCCAGACACTTTTTACCCAACAAGGCATTGCCACCGTAACCCGACCCGTAGGACATGATCGACTGCTCTTCAGGGAAGTGAACAATATATTTCTTGGCGGGATCTGGCTCGCAGGGCCATGGAAGATCCTGCTGCCCGGGTTGAAGCGGCGCGCCAACCGAGTGCATACACTCAATGAAACTGCCAGTAGCGTCCAACTTATTCAACACGGCGCTTCCCATACGGGTCATGATGCGCATATTGACCACCACATAGGCGGAATCCGTCAGTTCAATTCCGATTTTGGCAATTGGCGAATCCAAGGGACCCATTGAGAAAGGAATCACATACATGGTTCGTCCTTGCATACAACCGGTGTATAAACCAGTCATAAGCTTCTTCATCTCGGCAGGATCCGCCCAATTATTCGTAGGACCGGCATCTTCTTTCGTCTTGGAGCAGATATAGGTGCGATCTTCCACACGTGCCACATCACTGGCATGGGAGCGGGCAAGAAAACAGCCAGGACGCAACTTCTGGTTGAGCGGAGTAAAAGTTCCAGCCTTCACCATCTCCTGGCAAAGCCGGTCATATTCGGCCTGCGACCCGTCGCACCAATAGACATTGGCCGCTTTGGTCAGCTTGGCCATTTCGTTAACCCAGTTGATCAGCTTTTGATTTTTGGTCGGTATAGTCGACATATCTTTTCCTTGTTTTACTGTTTTGAACCTCTCTCGCCACGAAAGAGGATTGGGGTGAGGGCCTTTTGCACTACCCCTCCTGCCGCCCCTAAATTTGGGGGCGGAGTGTAGTAACCTTGGAACAGAAAGACAAGCGAATTTCAGATTCGTTTTTTTTCAATCTAACGCATGTCAGATCCCTCAAGGTGGCGATCGACGTCCCCGGTGAACGCATTTTCTTTCTTGCCGCCAAATGCAACCGCCGGGACGTCGGCTCCACCTCTCTGCCGCTATGAGCAATTCCCTGATACATAATCAGGGTTACCCCGATTGTGCAAATGTTCAAATACATGCACTTTATTCGCCATGAAGACAAAGAATGTTATAATCATGCCGATAGCAGCACTGCTGCTGATCACCAACCAGTCCTTGATGGCGGCAACCTCTTTCGGATCAAGTCAAAGTATTAACGTTGCAGATTCGTTCCGGACAGCACACCCCATGCTGATGATATTCTTCAACATTGGCGGTATTCTCCTTCTCGTCGGAGTCTGTGCCTCGATCTGCTCGGTTTTCTCTAAAGACCCGTGGAATAATAAGTAGAATTATTCCACAAGAATCTCGATCTCGCCCTTCTTTACCCCGACCTTTACCGTTTGACCTCCCTTTATAGTCCCCGCCACGACCAAACGGGCAAGGGGGGTCTCAACTAGCACCTGAATCAGCCGCTTCAAAGGACGCGCCCCATATACCGGGCTATACCCTTCCCTCGCCAACAACTCACGAGCCCCATCGGTCACCTTAAGTTCCATGCGCTGCTCCCCGAGCCGTGTCCGCAATTCGCCCATCTGGAGATCCACAATTCGGCCGATCTCTTCCAACGTTAATGGCTTGAATAACACTACATCGTCCAAACGGTTGAGAAATTCTGGCCGGAAACTCTGCCGCAACTCTTCCATCACATCGAGCCGGGCCGCCTCTTTGATTTGGCCATCAGCCCCAATCCCTTCCAACAAGATCGGCGACCCGATATTACTGGTCATAATAATGATCGAATTTTTAAAGTTTACGGTTCGCCCATGGGAATCCGTTAACCGGCCATCGTCCAGAATCTGTAGCAGAATGTTAAAAACATCATGATGCGCCTTCTCAATTTCATCCAGCAGAATAACCGCATACGGCTTACGACGGACGGCCTCAGTCAGTTGTCCTCCTTCCTCATATCCCACATATCCCGGAGGCGCTCCAACCAGCCGGGAAACCGTATGCTTCTCCATATACTCACTCATATCGATCCGGATCAGATGGTCTTCCGAATCAAAAAGGGTTGTGGCCAGCACCTTCGCCAACTCCGTTTTTCCCACACCTGTTGGCCCCAGAAAGAGGAAAGCCCCTACAGGCCGCTTGGGATTCTTGATCCCCGCCCTCGCCCGCAACACCGCATCTGCCACGACCTGAACGGCCTCATCCTGCCCAATCACATTCTCGTGCAACACGTCACCTAGCTTCAGCAGCTTTTCCCGATCACCCTGAAGCAGTTTAGTTAGCGGAACGCCAGACCATCGGGACACCACTTCGGCAATCTCCTCCTCGGTAACTTCTTCCCGTAACATGGAGCGGCTTTCGGTTGTCCCCGCCGCTGTTTTTTGGAGAGTGCTGAGTTTCTTCTCAAGATCCGGAATCACGCCATGGCGTAATTTCGCCAACCGGTCGAGATCGTATTTACGTTCGGCTTCTTCGCTTTCCCTCCGTGCTTTTTCAAGGTCTTCACGGACAGACTGAACTCCGGCGATAGCGCTTTTCTCATTCGACCACTGAGCCCGCATGGTGTCACAGGCGGTCTTGAGATCCGCCAACTCTTTCCGAAGCACCTTCAAACGCTCCTTACTTCCCTCGTCTTTTTCCTTTTTGAGCGCCGTTTCCTCGATTTCCAGCCGCATCACCTTGCGGGTAATTTCATCCAACTCCGCCGGCATGGAATCGATCTCCGTGCGGATCGAGGCACAAGCCTCATCCATCAGATCAATAGCCTTGTCAGGCAAAAACCGGTCACTGATATAACGATCTGAAAGAACAGCAGATGCCACAAGTGCAGAATCCGTGATCCGCACGCCATGATGCACCTCAAACCGGTCTTTTAGTCCTCGGAGAATCGAAAGCGTATCTTCCACCGATGGCGCCTCTACCAGGATCGGCTGGAAGCGCCTTTCCAAAGCGGCGTCTTTCTCGATATATTTGCGATATTCATCCAGCGTCGTGGCCCCAATACAATGCAACTCACCGCGTGCCAGCATGGGCTTGAGCATATTCCCTGCATCCGACGATCCTTCCGTCTTCCCTGCACCTACAATCGTGTGAAGCTCATCAATAAACAGAATAATCCGGCCTTCAGCCGCCTTGATCTCGGTAAGCACTGCCTTAAGCCGTTCCTCAAACTCGCCCCGATATTTGGCCCCCGCCATCAGGGCTGTCATATCCAGCGCGAAAATGGTGCGATCCTTGAGTCCCTCCGGTACATCGCCTCTCAGAATCCGATGTGCCAAACCCTCCACAATGGCCGTTTTCCCAACCCCGGGTTCACCTATCAAAACGGGGTTATTCTTTGTCTTTCGGGAAAGAATCCGGATCACGCTGCGGATTTCCATATCGCGCCCAATGACCGGATCAAGTTTGTTCTGCTTCGCCATCTCGACCAAATCTATGCCGTATTTCTGCAAGGCTTCATAGGCTCCTTCAGGAGTGGCACTGGTCACCCGCTGGTGACCTCGCACAGCCGTAAGCGCCTCCAGGAACCGGGCACGATCAATCCCCATCTGCGCGAGAATTTTACCCGAGGCCGTCCCCTTGCCCTCGTCCAGAAAGGCCAACAATAAGTGCTCAACCGAGATATATTCATCCTTCAACCGCTTCGCCTCATCCCCAGCTTTCACCAAGAGTTGGTTAAGCCGCTGAGTCACATATACCTTGCCAGCCTCCGTAACGGTGCCTTTCACCTTCGGGAACTTATCCAGCGCCTCCTCCACACGAGCACGTAATTCAGCAGGCCGTACCCCTAGCCGCTCAATTAACTTCGAGGCCAACCCATCCTCCTGCTCCAGCAGACTTAACAGCAAATGCTCACCATCCAACTCCTGGTGGCTGCATCTCACTGCTTTTTCCTGCGCCATCTGCATGGCTTCCTGAGCCTTTTGCGTTAATTTGCTTAAGTCAAACATAGGTCACATCCTGTCCTTTTCCATGATCTCATCGTGCGATATACACAACTAGCTGTTGAAGATAGCAACAGCTGTTCCACTTCATTCAGTCGATGACATTATCTTTATAAGACGTTTATAAAGAATATTTTACAAAATACAATGGGGACAATACCCCACAGCAGATAAGAGACAGAATGGCACGCAGTCTAGACAAGGAATGACATTATGTCATATACGACCTCAATACCCCTCACCTCAATCCTCTCCCTCAAGGGGAGAGGAAGCAGAAAGAAACTCGGTCGATTTTCTAGTCCCTCTCCCCTTGAGGGCTGGGGCTAGGGTGAGGGGTTTATCAATTGAGCGATTCCGCCTCAGGAGTCCAGTGACTTATTCGACTTCGGGGCGGTAATCGTTTTCAGGAGAGCCGTAAAGGCCTTTTCATCACGGATATTCCGGAGGTCACTATCACAACTCATCCATTCATGATCCTGATAGCCCAGTTCCACGGCCCGCCGCAGGGATGCCAGCGCTTCTTCGCGCACATTCAGCAAGGCCAGACTACAGGCAAGATTGTACCAGATGGAGGACTCTTCAGGCATCAGTTTGACAAGGCTCCTGTCAATTCGAAGGCCATCCTCATATCGGCCTGCCCGGGTATAGATATCTCCCAAAGCTAAAAGGACATCCTCATCTTCAGGTAAACGAGCAGCCACCTTCTCGAGGAAATCCATTTCCACAAGATCAGCCTCTTCAATTTCTTTCATCTCGTCCCTCATGTGGATATCATATCAAAATAGTAGCTTTGGCGCCCAGAGCTTTTCTAATGAAGTCGGTCGTGCTAAAACCCTCAACCATCGCCGTGCACACTAAACGCCCACCCCAACTTTCAACCAACTCGCGCTCTGCTCGCACCCGCTCAGGCTCATAGGAACCACCTTTTACATGAATCAGCGGACGGAGTTGCCGGATCTCATCAAGCGGATTGTCCCCGGCAAAAACCAAAACATCATCAACACATCTCAACGCTTTGAGTGCCTCGGCCCTGAACGTCTCAGGGAACACCGGCCGCGTCGCCCCTTTATACCGCGCGACCGAAGCATCACTGTTGATCAATACCGTTAGCCTGTCCCCCAATGCCCGGGCCTCCGCCAGAAAACGCAAATGCCCGATGTGCAAAATGTCGAAACACCCATTCACAGTTACCGACACCGGAGTGACGCTCGATTCCAGGGCTTCCGCACCCCACGCCGGAGGCAGCTTGACGGGGGTTCGATTCTCAGCCATCGCTAAAATGATATCTTCCGTAAAACATCCCCTCTGAGACGCTACCTCAACCACCCGTTCCGCCGAAACGAAAAGAGCTTTTGCATAGGCCTCCGATGCGGTTTGAGTTTTGGCGGTTACCCAGATAAACGGTTTTAAGCCGGCGAAAAAAGCATTCGCCTCCGCCACCGGAAAACTCGTCACAGCCTGTACATGGCGCAGATAAGAGACCATCTCCACACGGGTCTCAAGTTTGTTTTGCGGCCGTCCCGGAGAGCTATGCGCGGCCACCACATCATCAGGCTCCACCACCACAACGATTCGCTTCGCCAGCAAACTCGCCTGCCTCAGAACCTCAAGATTGCCAGGTTGAAAAATATCAAAAGAGCCTGTCACCACAACCACAGATTCATTGGATTGCCGTCGCCAGGCCAACAGCGAGGATGGGGATTTGACTCGCATGGGCTCTTACCGCTTCACCGGGGGCAGAGGACGCCCGAGACGTTTCAATACCGATTGCAAATCCAGCCACGCATCTCTTTTCATCACAGGATTACGAAGCAGATATGACGGATGATACGTTGGTATCAAATCGATCCCTTCAAACTTCAACCATTTGCCGCGGAGTTGACTGATTCCCGTCAGGTTGAGCAAGCCCAGAACCGCCGTTGCCCCCAGTGCCACAATCACCTTCGGCTGAACTTCAGCAATCTGACGCTTCAGATAGGGAATGCAAATAGCCATCTCTTCAGGGGTGGGCGCCCGATTATCCGGTGGCCTGCACTTCAAGATATTGGCAATAAAAACCTCTTCCCTCGTGAATCCCATCGCCGTAATCATCTTGGTGACCAACTGGCCAGCCCGCCCCACAAACGCAAGCCCCTGCTCATCCTCATCAGCACCAGGCGCTTCGCCAATGAACATGATTTCAGGACGCTTAGCATTCCCCTGACCCGGCACAGTCTGGATACGCGTCTTATGCAATGAACATTTTGTACATCCCGCGATTTCTAATGCTATCTTGGCCATGTCATTTTCCATTCTGGCAGTAACCGTTACGCCCCTTCTCTCGACCGTTTTTGAGGCAGGAACTGGGGCTGGAATTGTAAGGGGTGCGGTCTTCTTTTTTGGCGCCTGAGCTTTCGCCACCGAGGCCAAACTGACCTCGATCTTATTAACGCCCTCTGCTTTCAACTCATTCAGGTAAACTGAAGTCTGGTTGATGATTTCTGCTAATTCCTGTCGGGGATCAGGGCACACAGGGGTTATCCATTCCTGTTAGCATCAGACGGCTGCGCTGCTTTTCCTAAAGCCTCACGCCGCGACAACTGCCGCATATAAAACGGCCCAAACGCGATATAGCCGAGTACCATGAGAATCATAAACACAGCAGCCGGAACGGCAATCTTCTGCGGTCCAAACAGTACACACACCATAATCACCATGGGAATGAACAAAGCCGGATGCTTGGTCGGTTTCGGATAACGCACATTTGATACCTGCAAACTGATGAAAATGAGCACTCCGACCAGAAAAAGGCCCGCTACCCAGCCGGAGTTCAAGGAATACTTCTCAAATGGTTCGCTTTGACTGATGAAAACAATCATGGCCACCCACCCCGCGCAGGCCGTAATCGGCAACCCGGTGTAGCCGCCCTGCCCGCGATCGGGATCGTGAGCCTTGAAGCGGGCCAATCGAACCACGCCGGAAAGCACCACTACAGCCGTCATAGCCACCCGCCAGAAAATTCGCTCTGAATCTTGCGGAACCGACCCCGTCAACATCACCACATAAATCAAGACGGCGGGCGCAATGCCAAAAGCGGTCATATCCACATAGGTGTCCAGTTCTGCACCAATTTCAGTACACCCCTTCAGCTTGCGGGCCACATTCCCGTCAATCCCATCCAGAATCATAGCCAGCATGATCAGCAAAGCCGACCACCGATGCATGGCACCCGCCTTCTCCAGCGTTTCGTTCATACTTTCCACAGTGACCAAAATGCTGAAAAAACCACACAACATTGCCAGCAACGTGATGGAGATCGGGATCAATTGACGCCAGGTGATGACTGTCTTCATAACTGTCCTTATTTCTTGAGTTGGGCAACGACTGTCTCACCGGCGCGAACCTTATCGCCCTTTTTAACCAACACATCCACATCATCACGCGGAAAATACATATCGAGTCTCGACCCGAATTTCATCATGCCAATCGCATCCCCCTTCTTAACAATTTGGCCAGGCTCGACCCAGTAAACCACCCGACGCGCGACCGGCCCGACAATCTGTTTGACCAGACAAGTGGTCTTGGCGTTGTGAATCACAATCGAGCTATGCTGATTCAGCTCAGATGACTTTTCCTCAAAAGTGAAAAAGCGGGCACCCGGATAATATTGGGCATGCACAATCGTTCCTTCTATCGGCGCACGGTTCACATGCACATCGATCAAACTCAAGAAAATGCTGATCCGAACCGCCTTAGTTTTGAGAAACTCAGGCTCGTCCACCTCAACGATCGACATGATTTTGCCCTCAGCCCCAGCCATGATATCCTGTGGATCAGGCGAAGGCGTTCTCACGGGATCACGAAAGAACACCAATAAATACCCGATCAGAATTACCGTGACTATCCCGCTGAATACAAACGCTTTACGCCACGACACCCGCGCCAGGCGAAGAACACCGCACAGCAAGGCACCCAACACTATCACCACGATTACGAACGGTATGATTTCTACTCTAAACGCCATAGCTAAACTCCCTTTTGAGGGGTAAATAATGGCCTATAAACAGGGCTAAAGTCAATCTCTCAAAATGTCAGCAAAAAAGAACGGGACGCCTGTTAAGACGTCCCGTTACACTTGCCAGAAAGCCCGGTAGCTTAAACCAGACCTTGGTCAATCATCGCGTCGGCAACTTTAACGAAACCGGCAATATTGGCGCCCAACACGTAGTTGCCAGCATCACCATATTCCTCGGACGCCGCATACGCATTGGCATGAATGGACTTCATAATACCATTCAACTTCTGATCGACTTCCTCACGCGACCAGGATAGCCGCATCGAGTTCTGCGACATTTCAAGACCTGAGGTCGCCACTCCGCCAGCATTGGCCGCTTTGCCCGGGCCAAACATCACTTTGGCTTTCAGGAAGACTTCCACACCATCCGGGTCGGTCGGCATGTTTGCCCCTTCCGCCACCAGCTTGCAGCCATTCTTGACAAGCACCTTCGCGTCATCGCCCGAAACTTCATTTTGCGTCGCCGACGGGAATGCGCAGTCACACTTGATGCTCCACGGGCGCTCTCCATCCTTGTACTGACACCCAAATTTATCAGCATAGTCCTTGATGCGACCTCGCTTGACATTCTTGAGCTCCATAATGAATGCCAGCTTCTCGGCCGTTATGCCTGTGGGATCATAGATGGTGCCGTTGGAGTCAGAAACCGAGACGCACTTGCCACCCAACTGGTTGATTTTCTCGATAGTGTACTGCGCCACGTTACCGGAACCAGACACGGTACAAACCTTCCCCTTCATCGAGTCCCCACGCTTGGCCAGCATTTCCTGGGCGAAATAAACCGCCCCATATCCGGTCGCTTCAGGCCTGATCAACGAGCCGCCCCACTTGAGCCCCTTGCCTGTCAGTACGCCAACGAACTCATTCTTAATACGCTTGTACTGACCGAACATGAACCCAATTTCACGCCCCCCTACGCCTATATCACCAGCTGGGACATCAGTGTCCCCACCCACATGGCGGTACAATTCAGTGATGAACGACTGACAGAAGCGCATGACCTCTGCATCAGACTTACCCTTGGGATCAAAATCCGTACCGCCCTTGCCGCCACCCATGGGGAGCGTGGTCAGTGAGTTTTTGAAGATCTGCTCAAACCCGAGAAACTTAATGATGCCCAGATTGACCGAGGGATGAAAACGCAGGCCGCCTTTATAAGGACCAATCGCGCTGTTGAACTGAACGCGGAAACCACGGTTGACTTGAAAACGACCTTTGTCATCCTGCCACGGCACGCGGAACATAATCACCCGCTCGGGCTCCACTATACGTTCCAGAATCGCATGATCCTGATACTTCTTATGACGTTCCATCACTGGCGAGATGGACTCCATCACTTCTGTAACGGCCTGAATAAATTCTACCTGCTCCGAATTTTTGCGTTTCGTTTGCTCCAAAACTGTCTCTACATACTTATTCATTCATGGTCTCCTATTGTTTATTACGGCATCTACTTGCCGTAATATATTTATTGCGAAAACCGATAGCAAAGCGAATAGTGATTCGTATCTTGCAATTCAAACGGCCCTTTTGCCGTATTATTATCAGAAGCGAGTGAGAAAAGGACGACGCGATGACGAAAAAAGAAAAGACCCGCTTGGCAATCCTGAAGATTTTGAACGATACCTCTCATCCGATTGGGGCGGCAAAAATTCAGGGAGCCCTTTTGTCCTCCGGCCTGGAGGTTCAACCTAGAACTATCCGTTTCCATCTCCTCGCCCTGGATGCATCGGGCCTCACAACCCAGGTGAGCCGTCGGACAGGGCGGCTAATTACTGACAAGGGGCGCGAAGAGTTGTCGCGCGCCAATATTGTCAACAAAGTCGGAGTTGTCGCATCCCGAGTAGACAATCTCTCCTACAGGATGTCATTTCGCCCCTCTTTGAAAGCCGGAACGGTAGTGATCAACATTTCGCTAATTCAACCGGAACATCTTTCCCGCGCCCTGAATGAGATGAAACTGGCCTTCCGTCACAACTTCGCCATCAGTCCCCGCATCATTATTGCCCAGCCAGGCGAGCCCATTGCCGGCACAATCGCTCCCAAAAACTACATTTCTATCGGAACCGTTTGCAGTGTAACGGTGAGCGGGGCCCTTTTGCACGAAGGGATCCCGGTTAAGGCACGGTTCAGCGGCTTAATCGAAGTTAAGAACCGGATTCCAATCCGATTCGTTGAACTTATCGAATACGGCGGTACCACACTTGATCCTCTGGAGATTTTCATCCAGGCCAACATGACTCGCGTCCGGGACGTGATCCTTACCGGTAATGGCATCCTTTGTGCCGGATTTCGTGAAATCCCCACTGCCGCATTGGATGATGTGAAAGAAATCGCACGTAAAATGCGCAACATGGGGCTGGGAGGGATTGTGGAACTGGGGCAGCCCAATCAGGCAGTACTGGGCGTCCCTGTCTCTGAAGGGCATGCGGGGCTCATTGTCTACGGAGGTTTAAACCCCATCGCACTCCTGCGCGAATCAGGCATCCCCGTTGTTATCAAATCCATGGCCGGGCTTGAAAATTTTTGCGCCCTCAAGACGATTGAAGAGTATCAACGCAAAAAGTAGACGTGGTATCCCTCTACTTGATGAGCTTGTCCAGCCCCTCAAAGGGATTGACAATGGGCGACGGCTTCATGGTTGACACTGTCGAAGGTCCATCCCCCATGGAACGTAGGCTATCCGGAGCATGTTCATCGTCATGACAGTAAATACAGAGCAGCTCCCAGTTACTCCCATTGGGCGGATTATTGTCATGATTGAAATCTTTGTGATGAACCGTCAGTTCGCGCATCCGTTTACCTTCAAATTCACGGCCGCAACGACCACAAACATGCGGAAATAGTTTCAGCGCGCGCATCCTATACCCCGCCTGCCGGGCCTCCATCTCACGCTTCAATTCATTGTGTAACTGAACATGTCTCTCCGATTTCATTACACCCCCCCGCTATCACGAGCTCGCAAAACTCTGGCTGGCAGTCCTACCGCCACCACTTTTTCTGGCAGACTTTCCGTCACCACGGCACCCGCGCCCACAATCGTTCCTTCCCCAATATTGCACCCATCCTGAACAATCACCCCAGCGCCGATCCACGCCTCAGAAGCGATAAAGATTCCCTTGGCCGTCCGCTTCTGGTCCATCACAGAGGTGTCGGATCGCGAAAAATCGTGCCCCCCTCCCACAATATAACTATAGGCCGCAACCAAAACCTTGCGCCCAATCTCAACCCTGTCGGACGAGGCAATATCGCAGTTAAAACCAATATTCACATCGTCACCAAGAATAATATCGCCATTCTTGCAGTGCAGGATGGTATTACGCCCGATAAATACGCCCGACCCGATCACAATCCCTGCGTTGGTGTCACCCTTTGCATCAAGCAGGCAGTTATCATCAATCACCACGTTATCTCCAATAATAATCTTTTTAGGGTGCCGTAAAACAATATTCGCCCCAAAAACCACGTTCCGCCCGCATTTCTTAAGTAGCCGCGGATAAAGCGCTTTGCGCAATACCAGCCCCAAAGCACCGGGAATCGTAGAGCATAAGAGAATGATGACTTCATACTTCATCAACGTTAACCAGCTCCCCCGCCCAATAACCAGTGCCAGATACTTCTGCATCGGCGACAAACTGCTTTTCACCAACTGCTGCTGGATATCCAAGATTTCATGTTGTTCTGACATAGGCGGAATAATGGCAACCAGCCCGCGCGCCGTCAAGATTCGATGCCCTTCCCCCGGCACCCCGCAACGATGCGGCTCAGGCAAGCTTCGCCATCCAACATAATGGTCTTTACCTTGCTTTTGGAGGGCGAACCTTGCGTGAGCCGCGTGGGCAGAGTGTCAAATACGAACTCAAGCATCGACACTGCCATGAAATCAGTCTATATACAGATTTATATTAGAGGACATTTCCAATCAAACTACTGTCACAATTCATGCTGGGAATCGCCTGGGCGTCATGCTGGCCTTCCGCAGTCCAGTCTGCCCGGGATAACAACCCCATCCCCATCCTGCTGGGCGCCTTCTTCATAATGCTGCCGGATACGCTGGATCATTGGGTTTCACAGTATCTTCGCAAACCCGGCATCCATATCGTCCCCCCACCTGAAGCACCAGAACCTCACATGATTGCCGCCGCTCTCGCTCATGCAGTTTCGCAATCACACCACACCGGCAGGCATCTCCGGTTTGTATGTTATCCGATCCCCGTTGGCACGGATCAATGGACGCCTTATACGATCCATTTTGACAGTGCCAACCAATCCATATCCGTCCTGATTGCCGGATCCATCCCTGACAACGCAACAGAACCTGTTTCCACGGGCTTTATCCCAGACCACACTACCAAAATCTTCATTCATGCCTATCCTGTCGTATTTCAAACGGAACCTATAACCAATGGCAGGGTTTCCATTAAGATCATGCCCTGGCAGCAACAGTGGACCCACAGTCTCATAACAGCTCTTGCCATTAGTGCCCTCACCACAACCGTCTTGGGGTGGACTGCCGGCATCATCGCTGGTGGCGCCTATACTTGGCATATTTTTACGGATCAATGGGGATTCACTGGCAGCGCACTATTCTGGCCATTCAACCAGAAACGATATTCGGGACTACAATGGATAAAACCCCATCAAAGCCAAACAGTAAATTGCTCAATGTTGTGGCTTGCCATTCTTCTGATCAGTGGGAATATCATGGACGCTACCTCACCAGCGATTGAAGGCCTATCCCTCCTTCAACTTCTCCTCTTCGGCGGCGCCATTCCGCTTGTTATACTGAGGCGCTTCCGCTTGCATCGGGTTAACTTATGAGCCTATTGACCGGCAAATCCCTGGCCATCGTAACTTCATCTCACCCGAAACTCATGTACTGACCCTTGGGCCCCGTCAGCGCATCATCCCACTTCTTCGGCTTTGTGGCACCAATGGTCGCAATCTTTTTGGAGGACATCAACGCGGCCTTGCCATCTCTTCCTGCAACGGGGAGCGAGGCCGTTTCAAATTCCTGCTGACGGATTGCTGTCGTTTCAGGCACATCGTATTGAACGTAGAGGACGGGAACCTCCTGGTCAGAAAAGAAAAGAATATGCGCTCCTCGCGGGATGCAACGGTATTCCCGGTTTGTCACAAGGGTGCTGGCAAACCGCTTGATGCGGGTGAAGCCGTCTTCGTTGTAGACCACCGTGAGTATCCGCTCCCGATCGAGAATGGCGCTGTGTATCAGCCCGGTATCCACAAACAACTTATCGGGTGGCGGCACAGCCTTATACCGGCCATCTTTCCACACCAATAACAACTTATCGAGCGAGGAACACTCAAACAGCACTGCACCAACAATCTTATAGCCCAGATAGCCTTTGGCCTTATCCATATTAATGGTCAATTCTGAGGCCGTCAGTTCACGAACCTCGACCGCTTGGAATCGCTTCATCTGGGTCCGTCGAGGAAAGTGTGAACCATATTTTTTCTGGAGCTGCCGCAAATAACGCACGGCATACCCCACCAGATTTGCCATATTCTCCCGTGACTCAGCCAACTCCGTACGTATCGACTCCATCTCCTGCTGATTCTTGGCTACGTCAAACAGGGATATGCGCCGGATCGGAATGCCTAACAACAGTTCAATATCACCATGCGTGATTTCACGCTGTAACTGAGACAGAAACGGAACCAGCCCGGTTCTCACCACGTGCTCCACTTCCTCATGGCTTTGACATGACTCAATGGGCGTATAAACCCGATTTTGAACAAAAATCTGGATCAGCGTCTTGCGGTGCAACTCCTCCGTCAACCTTTTCTGCTGCACCTTCAGCCGGCGCTTGAGCAACTCCAGCAACCGATCCGTGTTGTACTGGAGTACTTGCTCCACGTCCATTTCGGTGGGCCGACCACCACAGATAACCATAATGCGACTGGCCACCTGGACTTCACACTGGGTAAATGCATAGAGGGTCTCAACGGCCCGAGCAGCCTCCTCTTCAGGCTGCAACTGGATTTCTACCTCAACCGCGCCCGCCGTATAATCACTGATACTGCGCAGCTTGACCTTCCCCTTACGGGCGGCCTCTTCAATGGAGGCTATCAGGGAGTCGGTGTTGGTCCCAAACGGAACCGAGCGCACCACAAGGGTTTGGGCATCGCGAATTTCAATGGTCGCCCTGACACGGACATACCCCTTGCCCTTGTCATAACCGGACACATCCATCAAGCCGCCCTGCAGAAAATCCGGATATACCTCAAAGGACCGCTTCTGTAGAATCGCCACCTGAGCTTCCAGGAGTTCGTTGAAGTTGTGCGTTAGAATACGTGTGGATAACCCCACGGCAATCCCTTCCGCACCCAGAAGCAGCAGCAAGGGAATTCGGGCTGGCAACGTCACCGGCTCTTCTTTGCGCCCATCGTAGGAAGGAATGTAGTCCGTCAAATCGGCGTCAAAAATCTCATCCCGGGCAAGCGCGGTCAGGCGACACTCAATATAGCGGGAGGCGGCTGCCGGATCACCGGTATACATATTCCCGAAATTTCCCTGCCCCTCAATTAAATACAGCTTGTTGGCCAGCGTCACCAATGCGTCTGCGATCGAGGCGTCCCCGTGGGGATGAAATTGCATGGTATACCCGACTATGTTGGCTACCTTGATGAACTTCCCGTCATCGTTTTCGATCAACGAATGCAGAATACGCCGCTGAACTGGCTTTAACCCATCTTCGATATCAGGAATGGCGCGATCCCTGATGACATAGGAGGCATAATTCAAAAAGTTTTCGTTAATCAGCCGCTTGAGGGGCCCATCTTCGACGGCAGTAATATCACGAATGACGGTACGGCCTTTTGTCTCGCCCAGTGTCCCGGATGGGACTGGCGCCACTATCTCCTCATCACCAAATAATTCCTGTTGATCACTCACGGAGTTGCCTCCACTACCAGGTTGTCCATGATATATTGCCGGCGCTCAGGAGTGTTCCGCCCCATATAGAAACTCAGAATCGCGGGAATACTATGCCGGTTTTCCACCAGGACCGGTGTCAGCCGCATGTCGGGACCGATAAACTGCTTGAACTCACCGGGAGAGATCTCACCTAAACCCTTGAACCGGGTCACCTCCGCTCCACGCCCGATGTCTTTCACCATCGTGTCGCGCTCCTGTTCGGAATAGCAGTACACCGTACGCTTGGCATTGCGCACCCGGAACAAAGGCGTCTCCAAGATATAGACATGACAGCCATGCACGATCGGCTCAAAGAATCGCAGGAAAAACGTCAAAAGCAGGTTACGGATATGAAGCCCATCGACATCAGCATCAGTTGCCAGAATCACCTTGTTGTAACGGATTCGTTCGGGCGACTCCTCAACATCCAAACTGCGCATGAGGTTGTAGAGTTCTTCGTTTTTATACATCACATCACGATTCAGCTCACAGGTATTGAGCGGCTTCCCTCGCAGGGTAAACACCGCCTGATTGGATACATCCCGACAACTCGTGATCGATCCCGCCGCCGATTGTCCCTCGGTAATGAACAACATTGTCCCTTCACCGGCCCCGGTACTCTTGTCGAAATGAATCTTACAATCCTTCAGCTGGGGAACACGGATGGAGGTGGCGCGGGAACGCTCGCGCGCCATCTTCTTGATGGACTGCAGTTCTTTGCGCAACTTGACCGTCTCTTCAATCTTCAGGATCGCCTTTTCGGCAGACTTCGGATCGCGATGCAGCAAATCCACCACAACATCACGAACCTGCTGAACCAGATCGCTCCGGATTTCAGTATTGCCCAGTTTGTTTTTGGTCTGCGACTCGAAAACCGGATCCTTCAGACGGATAGCCATTGTGCCAGCCATCCCCTCACGAACATCATCCCCCTCAAACTTGCCTTTGGAATATTCATTAAACGCTTTAACCAGCCCCTCCCGGAAGGCACTCAAATGCGTGCCGCCATCACTGGTGTATTGTCCGTTCACAAACGACAGGAAGACTTCCTCAAACCGGTTGGTGTGCGTAAAGGCCAACTCCAAAGTTTTAGAACGATAATGCAAAATGGGATAAAGGGCCTCATCCCCCACTTCCGCCTCCACAAGATCCTTAAGCCCTTCCTTTGAGACGAAAACTGACCCGTTCAATTCGATCTTCAGTCGGGCATTCAGATAGGTATAGAGTTGGATCCGGCGCTTAAGATGTTCAGGAAGGAATACTACCTTGCCGAAAATTTCCGGATCCGGCTCGAAGACCACCAGCGTACCATCCGGTTCATCCGTCTTCCCTTTGGATTCATTTATCATCTTCCCACGCTTGAATTCAGCGGAAGCGAACTCCCCGCCACGATGACTGCACACCCTGAACGCCACAGAAAGCGCGTTGACCGCCTTGGTGCCAACTCCATTCAAGCCCACACTGAATTGAAAAACATCGTCATTGTACTTGGCCCCGGTATTGATCCGCGACACACAATCCACCACTTTCCCAAGCGGAATGCCGCGCCCGTAATCCCGGACTGTTACCCGGGCCCCCTCCACGGCCACCACCACACGCTCCCCATAACCCATGATGAATTCATCAATCGCATTATCCATCACTTCCTTGACCAGCACGTAAATACCGTCATCATAATGGGATCCATCCCCCACGCGGCCAATATACATGCCGGTCCGCTTGCGGATATGATCCAGCGAAGAGAGCGTTTTGATCTTGCTCTCATCATAGTTATGTTTTTTGACAGCACTCATAAGTGGAAGGCCGCGCATTGTACCGATTTGGGCTAGGAATAAAGTAAAAAAATGTCAGCAAGATAGACTCTGCCTGAAGGACCATTCCACCGCCGCCAGATAACTCGCGGGATTACTGCCCCGAATACGGGAATAGATCCCCTTTGGATCCAAAAATACCTGCGATAAATATTCCCATTGCTCCAGCATTTTATCGAATCTGTGTTGCGGACCACTTACCCACTGACTATAGCCTTCGAACAATAGGCCATGAAACTTGATAAGCTTCTCGCGACGGACATCAGACGACGGCAAGGGGGCTCCCTTCATCTGAATAGGCAGAAATGGATTTCTTAACGCGCCTCTCCCAATCATCCAGGCCTTTGTCCCGGGAAGTTTTCGCCCCAGTTCAAGAAGCCCTTCCACACTGGTAATATCCCCATTGTAAATAAACGGATGCCGACACAGGGCCAGCGCGCGTCCGGCCCGCGCAAGATCCACTTCTCCGTCGTACATCTGATCAGCCGTTCGTGCATGCAGGATCACATCAGCCAGAGGATACCGGTTCAGTACCTCCAGAATGGCCTCAAATTCGTCCGGATCGTGATACCCCAATCGCAGTTTAACAGAAAGCCGTACGGACGCTTCATTCATGACTTCATTCAGAATGGCCTCTATACGCTTCGCGTCAGGGAGCAAACCGGCCCCACGCCCACGCCCTACTACAGTCGGATAGGGACACCCCAGATTCCAATTCACCTCTTCATGACCTGCCGCGCCTAACTCCCGTATCGCTGCGGAGAAGGTTTGGGGATGATTCGTCAGAACCTGAGGAATCGTGCGCAATGCGTTATTATTCTCCACGGCCACTTGCTGAAGTTCAGCTGGACGAAGAGGGTGTCCCTGACGAAGTTGCAGAAAAGGGGCCAAAGCACCATCAAGGCCTCCAAAACATGTGGCAAAAGCATTTCGATAGACAACATCTGTCACACCACGGATCGGAGCGAGGAGCAAAATAGTGGGCAGCGGACAGTTGCCAGTAAGTAGTGGGCAGTTGGCAGCGGGCAGTAAACTCATAACATAACCAATTGCTCTTCAGATTTACTGTTTACGGGCAACTGCCCTCTGCTTACTACTCCCTGCTCTCTGCCCACTGGCAACTGCTCCCTGCCCACCGTCTTCAAGCCCTCATATCCCTCATCTGGCGGTAGGATCGATTGCTGTCGTGCTTCAACAGCCAGCTGATCGCACCGTTCATTCTCCGGATGTTCGTTATGACTCTTTACCCACACGAATTGGACCCGATGACTCGAAGCTAAATCGAGTAGACTCCCCCATAAATCCTCATTTTTCGCCCGGTCTCTTGGCCCCCGCATCCACCCTTTTGAACGCCATCGCCTAGCATGCCCCTCATTAAACATGTCCACAAGATAGCGGGAATCACTAAAAATGGTGATACCTAACCCCGACTCCTGTTCCGTGGTTACCGCCTTTAAGCCTTCTATCGCCGCCAGGATTTCCATCCTATTGTTAGTGGTTTTACGAAAACCCCCGGAGAGTTCCCGCCTCTGCCCCCCTTGCACCACAATCGCGCCATACCCACCCTTCCCTGGATTCGGGGAACAGGCACCATCTGTGTAAATTTCAATAAATTTATTGTCCGACATGGGGCAAGTATGACAGCGATCACTGCGTGTGAGGAGAAAAAATCACAACCTGTTAACTTTGTAGTACGTTCCCGTAGTTCCGGATCGTGTCAATCCGTCAAACGTAACGGCATCAGTACCGACGAATGCAAGGAGGATTGGATGGAATGATTAAACAGAAGGGCGTCCAGCAATCTCTTTCTCAACCATCTCAAGCCAGTTATAAAAATCACTAAGATCAAGAGGCTTTGAAAAAAAACGCGCCCCATATTTCGCCATCCGCCTCGAATCCTTTTCAGTGATCGCAGTTCCAGAAACCAAGGCGAGATGACGACAGCGACATCCTTTTTTCACAACGGACTCCAATAAATCCACCCCATTCACCCGGGGCATTATTAGGTCAGTAATAATCAGATCAGGACATTCAGAATCATGCATCTGACAAGGACGCCCACCACGCTTATGCAGAGGAGACTTTGAGGAATCTTCAAAGGCGAGCACCTCATACCCTCTACGCTCCAAAATGTACCGCAAATAGTGCAATACACCAGGATCATCATCAATAACCATGGCTTTCAGAGTTTTCATCCTTATCATCAACCTTACAACATCTTCCCCTCAGGATAGTATGACCAAAGAACTAATGAAAACCTATTGGAACTGGATGAGCAATTGAGGGGTTCTTTTCGATCTATTTCTTAATAATACGCCGATCAGGATGAAGTTCCAATGGCCATTGCGAGGATCTGATCGTCATCCGCCATGACGGGAATTCGGGTTCCTGCCACTGTGGGCTTCCCGTTGCAACGCCTTGGATCGCTCTCGATGAATTGATTGATTGTCATAATGTGCCCTCAAAAGGATTCACTGAAGTGAATATTACATATCCCGTACTCCGATTCAAGACATCTCAGGGCATTACTCATAGTGTAAGGATATCACCAAGTCTGCTATCTCCTCGCAGATTCAGCCGTGATTGACCGTGAGTTTCGTAGTTTGGAGCGTATCAGCGACAACTACCCCAAGAGCGTCATCAGTCTGGACGATGTTTCGCTTGGCGATCGCAATGGGATCACCCATCAACTACTCTGGAATTTGATGTGACAGCATGAAGGCATCACGGGACACCTGCCGCGTAAGTCGTTGGCCAGGCTGATAAGCCGACCACCTTGATGGATATGGCCTGACAAATCAGCTTCTCAGCCATGTCGCGGCATGTCGTCTGCACGGGATTGAGGACTTCATTGCCCGCTCCTTTAATCAAGGGACTGATCCACGAAAACATCTATTGCAAAATTCACGACTGTCGTATTCGCCGGAACGCCGCCGGAGAGAGCCCCAGGGTTGACCGGAATATCTGATTGTCGTCTCCAATGATCCGGTGCCCGGCGCCTTCCATGTCAAAGTGAGGATTGCGAGAAAATGGGCATCGAATACCTCGTCTTGAAACGAATGACACACGAACCTCATATTGAGTTCAAAAAACGCATCCCGCTTGCGCTCGTCTATTGTCAACTCTGCTCCAAAAGATAGGTGAGGAGACCGTATTGGGCAGCTGCTGCACCTTCTAGGGTCGGATTCGGATGAGTCATGAGTCACACCCATAGTGTATGACTCATTATTGACAATATACAATGATTGTATGTACTCTGCTGTCAGAAAGTGAGGCAAGAATGCAAACAACCACGGTAAATATTTCCTTTCAGGGGAGTCTGTTGTCCGAGATTGACCGGCTCGCGCAGGCCGAATCAAGGTCTAGATCTGAACTGCTAAGGGAAGCGGCCCGGCTGTACATCGACCGTAAGCGGCGTTGGGATAAGCTTTTTGCCTACGGCAAAAGCGTTGTCGCGCGAGGACAACTCACAGAGGCGGATGTCGATGCAGAGATTCACACCCATCGGCAGCAAAAGGCCTCAACACGATGAAACGGGACAGGGTTGTTCTGGACACCAATGTCCTGATATCCGCAGTCCTTTTCAATGGTCCCCCTCGTGCAATTCTTGAACTTGTCATCGGCGGTTCGGTTTATTGCTCTCTGTCCTTGGCCATTTTGGACGAACTCCGTGACGTTCTTGAACGACCCAAGTTCCGATTTTCTCCGGAACAAGCATTTCAGATTATTGAGGAATTGCATGCAGTCTGTGACATTGTCAATCCGGCCGTTCGGGTTAATGTTGTCACCGCAGATCCTAACGACAACATCATCTTGGAGTGTGCCTTGGAATCAAAGGCCGACATTATCGTTTCAGGGGATCGACATCTGTTGGATGTATCAGCGTTCAAGGGAATTCAGATTGTTTCTCCATCCGACTATATAAAGACGATCAAGGAACACATGACTGTGCCAACCAGAAAATCCAAGGTACGATTGCGCCTCCCGTGATTTTCGCTGTTATTCACCCATTGACAGGTTCTGACACGATTCAGCTTTTGGGGCAGACTTAGGGCAGAACGGTTATGTTGTAAGTACTTGGATCTGAATGAAGACTGACGGGAAACCCTTATAAATAAAGGGTATGAGTGAAACTGATTAGGTGGTTGCCGGACTAGGATTCGAAACCATTAATTATATATATTTAAGTGCTAGCGGATAGTGCTGACTTATAGCATAAACGCCCATAAGTTCCTTATAAATCAGGCTTTTTCATTTGGGCTTCAAGGCGTTGTGTCTATTTAGATAATTTCTTATTACGGACAAATCGCAATGCCGTGCACTCGTAATCAATGTCAGCCAAACCGCTTAAAGGTGACCGGACACCTTTAAGAAAATTGCGGGAATTATCATTCATCCTGCCTACAGACCCTCTTGTCAGACCTGCACAACTTGTCTACTAACGCCCCTATGAAGGACGTAACATACAAAATAATTAAGGCTACTTTTGACGGGGATGAAACCATGCAGAAGGATTCCGCTTGATGCTTACGAGAAATTCACAGCTTCGCATTGACCTGCCATAAAACCGCCCATTATTAATCAGTTTAGGAAGGCATGTCTCAGGAAGGGACTGATTGGTCAAATACCCCCCTACCCTACGGACAGTCAGTAAAAATAAGCGGAATCAAGCGAGAAGTCGATCTGCCCCCATCATCCATGCATTAAACTCATTGAAGTTGAGGGGTTTTGTAAAAAAGCTTATTCCATAATTGGCCATTCGATCCAAATCCGCACGATCCAGTCCTTTGCCGGAGATCAGGGCTAATTTTTTGCACCTACACCCCTTTTTGCAAATCGCCTCAATAAACTTCAACCCGTTCACTTTGGGCATATCAACATCTGAAATAATAATGTCGGGGCAATTGTCTTCAAGGGTGCAGGAGCCTAACGCCGATGCATACACAGGACATTCAAGCGGATTACTGTAGGTTAAGACTTCATGCCCTTTGCGTTGAAGAATCTTACTCAACATTGTTAATACTGTTGGATCATCATCTACTAAAACAATTTTCATAATCTTGCTTTTTTAATTAGCCATCAATGTGCGTGACTGGCCTGATTTGGATGCTTACAAAACGACTCAGCGGCGGAAATATCCACGAAAACCCTGATCCCAGCATGCGTTGCCGCCCTGACATGAGCAGCGAAAATCTCAGCGTAAAAAAGGGTGGATCGCATGGCTACGATGGCGATATGGTTTTTAAGCAGGGAGTGGAACGTCTCCAATGCCTTGGCGATATCTATTACCTCCGCCTTATCCCCACGTTCATAGGTGGCATCCCGCAGGTCAATAAGAGCCGTTGAGCCGGAATGACGGTGGGGATCGGACATGACACGTTTGATCACCATCTTGCATTCCTTTTGGGTGATCTTGCCACTGACGACAATCCTCACATGCTCACCCGATTTTAATATTTTGTATGCAAAAGACATCAGACCTCCTTGAATCAAGGAGAGCCATTAAATGGAATATTTGGAACTTACGCCATCAGGGGGACACTGAAAACAGGGTCGGGAAATTCCTGATAGCGGAATTTTAACGATCAACGCCTTTGCCCTACCCTTGTTAGGATGGCTGGTCAACGGTCGCCCAAGGGTAATTGTAAAATCAACGGGAGGTGGCAGGGATGCTTTGTCTATAACTTGCGGAGGAACAGCTAACTTCATCTATCACAGGGGGTCTGTGATATCGGGGGAGACCCGCCACCTCTCTCATTGACTAAGACAGATTAATATATGCCCCAATTTTTCACAAGTTAGGATTGTGTAAGGGAATGACGGCGGCAAATGAAGCGTCAGGAAAAAAGTTGATTCGCTGTGGTGTTCAATACGGAAGCCAGCCTCGTCACCTGATAGCAATTCAATGAACGGATTACGGCTACTGTCAAAACTAACCCTAACACACCCTTTACCGCTTAGGAGACGGAGTTTTAAACATGATGACAGCTCCGGTTGCAATAAAGCAAATACTGAGAACGAATCCGAATTTTGACAATTTTGTAAATATTAGCTGCGTCAATACCATGAACAATATTCCAAAGCCAATCAGTAATCCTGAAACAGCTTTTCTGCCATATTCTTTAGCCCATTGCTCTTGTCCACTCATTAGTAATGCTTCAAATAGGTGGGACAAGAGAGCGGATTTTCATAGGTTAAGACATCATAACCTCTCCGGTAAAACATTCCACTCAACGTAAACAGAACCAGTGGATCATCATCAATTGTTATAACCTTCATAGTCCTCGTCGATCCCTCGTGTTTTCAATCATAAAAATCAACGGGAGGTGGTGGGATGCTCTCACTATAGCTTGCGGAGGAATAGCCAAGACATCACCAAAGGGGGGTTCGGTATCATTGCTGACCTCACCACCTCACTCGTTGACTTGGACAGAATAGTATAAACCGCAATTTGCGGCTATCAGGAAATCCCTGATTTACCGTGAAATTATAATGTCGGTGATAATAACCATTTTGTGATGCGGAAATTGAGAGGAATTTGGACGATTGCGTGGGTTACCGCACAATGGTATAATAATAAACGCATTTAAGAAAAAGTTTGCGATTTGTTCAAAGGGGGGGGGCAGAGCATATGACTGAATCAATCCATAGTCCTGAATATAGACACGTTCTTGCGAAGCTTATTGACATGCGGACAGAGGCCGGAATGACGCAACGTGATCTCGCCAAAGTACTGGAACGGGAGAATTCGTTTGTCTGGCGGATTGAAACAGGCAAGCGACGACTGGATGTGGTTGAGTTTTACTGGGTGTGTAAGGCTCTTGGGAAGAATGCGGCGGTTGTATATCGGGGGATAATCCAAGAGATCACCGCAATGACAAGTCCCGTATCAGTGAGCCAGAAGAAGGTGAAATCTGGCGTATCCCGTAAGAATCTCCGCAGGAAACAGTAATCCGCATCAGCCAAGATTTCTTTGACTACTTCCTGCTGACCTCAATACATGACTCAATCACCTCACAGGGCTTTGCATTCAGGGCTAAGGCGATTTTCGTAAACTGAATGATATCCAGCCTCTGCCCAGCCTCGTATCGTCCGACAAATGATTTGTGATGACCTGACAGTTTCGCCAGTTCAGCCTTTGAAAGTCCCGCCTGCTCTCTTTTCTGCTTGAGCCATTCACCGATCTTCTTGTGGGCTTTTATATTGTTCACGATGTATTTACCTCTCTTAAAATTAAATTTAGATCGAAACGTCTGAAGGTCTGTCAGGAATGAAGCTGATGGACAGTGGTATTCAATATAGAGGCCAGCACCGTTACTTGATAGTAATTCAAGGAACGTTTTCCAGCCTCAATTTCAGCAACTCCCGCAGTGCTGATGTCAATCCCAGCATCCTTGAGCCGTTTGGCAAGTTCCTGCTGGGATAGGTATGGAGTTACCCTTGCTCTGGCTTCCGCTATTTTTCCCCCGACTGTATTTGTAGACATATACCCCTTTTGACCGCAAAAAAGAGGCAGAAAGTTAGAGAAACATGGTATATACGTCAAGCCAAATTGTTTCTATCGGGAGAAACCTGATGCGGAGTTCAGGGTTTTCGCTGTATGCATTTGCAGAATTAACTCTAAAATCAGCCTCAACAGACAGGCCAGCGGGATTGAATCGGGATGGGAATAAGTACGAATGAAGACCATAAAAGCCATTGTAATTGACGATGATCCTACTGTGTTGATCTATTTGCGATGTATTTTGCAACGCAGGAATTATGAGGTTCACATCTATGAAGACCCTGTTGAGTGCCCCCTGTATAAGAGTCACGGGTGTTTCAATTCTTTACATTGCTGATCGGTTCAAGGCCTTGAGCAGTCACTATCTTTATGAGCCTTGTTTTGCACGACCCGGTGAAGGCCACGACCAGGGAGGGGTAGAAGGGCGAGGCAACACCTGACTCCGGTGGTGGCAGGGAAGGATCTGGTGCCAATCCAGTCATTTGATCCACGGCTTGCTCAACCGGTGTGCGTCAGTCGGAGTGCTACGGTCACGGTGATGGGAGCGGTTTATTCAACGCCAACGACCTGGGCTCGATTGGATGCGATGGCGTATATCGGAGTGGAGGACATCCGTTTCGTTTGCCGCGGAGAAGAACACAGTCATCCAATACTCTTACGTCAACACCAGTCAATCCGGGTCATTTTGAGGCATACCGAATGCTTAAAGGTGTCCGGAAGGGTCTTAAAGGTGACCGGTGGCTTGTAAAAACATTGAAAATAAAGGGAATATTGGTTGCCGGACTAGGATTCGAACCTAGACAAGCAGAGTCAGAGTCTGCTGTGCTACCATTACACAATCCGGCAGGAAAAAAGATATGGCTCAAACGCCATTTGCTGTGTGCAGGATGCTAAAACGCCTTGGGGCGCGTCAAGCTTGTTCTTCAACCAGTGTTTCTCTCCTTTTCTCTTCCCTCAGGTCGTTCCTGATATAAAAATCGGGGTTCCCCTGCTTGTTGCTTTTCAAAATCAGTCTCTGCTAAAAGACTCTGGCTATTTCCCTCTTGTATATGGCAGTCTTAGTTAACCCTAAGGTTGCTCCATGTATCTTGAATACTATAAATTGAAGGAACCGCCGTTTAATATCACGCCGGATCCACACTATTTGTTTATGTCCCGGCAACACCGCGAGGCCTACAACCACGTCATGTATGGGATCCGCGGACGTAAGGGCTTTATCCAACTTACAGGTGAGGTTGGTTCCGGAAAAACCACTCTCTGCCGCGCCGTCCTCGCGGAACTCGGCCAGAATGTCCAAACCGCCCTCATTCTCAACCCCTGTCTCACTGAAACCCAACTCATCCGGGCGATCCTTCAGGATTTCGGCTTGAAGACTGCCGGTAAGGACATGTTAAAGTTGATCGAAACCCTCAATACCTTCCTGCTGAAAAAAATGGAAGCCAAGGAAAATGTGGCGCTCCTGATTGATGAGTCTCAGATCCTTTCGTCTAAACTGCTGGAGCAAATCCGACTGCTCTCAAATCTGGAAACAACCCACCAGAAATTGATCCAGATTGTACTCATCGGTCAGCCGGAATTGGGGGATAAGCTTAATGATCCGGCCCTCCGTCAGCTTCGGCAGCGTATCACCGTGCGCTATCACCTCGGTCCCCTGGACGAGGCCGAGATCGGTAGTTATATTGCCCACCGGCTATCAACCGCCGGGGGAGATGGTCGATTATTTTTCGATACCAAGGCCCTCCATCTCGTTTATCGTTACTCTGAGGGAATCCCCCGCCTGATCAATGCCGTCTGCGATAATGCCCTGCTCGCAGGCTATGTTGCAGGCGCTTGGTGCATTGACAGGAACTGCCTGAAACGAGCCATTGGTCAGCTTGAAGGATCTCACAAATAGCTTTGTAGCTCCCGCCTGTATTCTGCTATTATCGTCTTCGCTGGGTTACTTACACCGAATTCATGAAGAAATTAGTGACAATATTCTTGTTTTGCCTGGCGTCGGCGATCCATGTTCCGGGCGCTATCCCGGTCAAGGTTGGCATCTGTATTCAACCCCCTATGGCCTTCGTGGAAAAACCGGGCCAAGCCCCGCAGGGTTTTTTTATCGATATCCTCAATGACATTGCCCAACGGAATGACTGGACCCTTTCCTATGCGGTGGATTCCCGCGCCAACCTCCTCACCAAACTTGCACGCCAGGAAATCGACCTTCTATTGCCTGTCTCTGGCAATACGGCGGAAAACCTCGACTATTCCACCAGTTTTATCGCCTCTTATGCCTCTCTCTATGTTCCTCAGAATGCCCTGCTCCCCTCGTACCAGGACTTGCAGGGAAAAACGATTGCACTGGTGCAAGAGGATGTCTATTCCCGCACTTTCCTCGACTTTCTCAAAACGACAAGCATCCGCTTTGAATTGATTGCCATGCATTCCTACGACGAAGTCTTTGCCGCCGTTGCCGCCGGACGAGTCGACGTGGGTCTTGCCGATCACCTTTTCGGAGATCTCAACTGTCAGCAGCATGATCTCGCCCCCACCCCCACCGCCTCCGCACCCGCTGATTTCCGGTGCGCGGTATATCGCGACCGTAATTGGCCACTACGCCAGACTATAGACAAGGCCCTTATCGTTCTTAAAAACACCCCCGATTCCCTCTATTTTAAATCGTTGGAGAAATGGACTGGCTATCACCGGCCCCGCTCCTACACAGCCCTCACCGGGTTACTGATCCTCGGTCTGCTTCTTTCAGGCGCAGTATTGTTTCCACTTTTTTACTTGATCAAAAAGTCCTCAGAAAATCAGATCGGAAAGCTCACTGCGGCCAACCGGCAATTGTTGAGAGGTACTGAAGACCTGATCCATAGTGAGGCCACCGCCAATGACCTGAAACAATGGTATCAAATACTTCTCAATCACACTCCCGATATGATCCTCGTACACGGAGTTGACCCAAAGGGAGCCGCTGGAAAGTTTATTGATGTCAATGCCACTGCCTGCGCACGACTTGGTTACTCCCGGCAGGAATTGCTGGCGCTTACCCCGAAACAGATCGAAATCAACCCTGACAACGACTCCACGCCCCGCTACGCAAAACTTCTGTCCACATGGCGTAACGCGCGCCTTCCGGACGCTATGGATGAGATCAAACTATCGGAAACGCTAACGGTGGAATCATCCTATCGCACAAAAACAGGCGCAGAATTTCCCGTGGAATCTTTGATTTGTATTCTTGAACATAACGGTAAACCAGTCATCTATTATGCCATTCATGATATCACCAGCCGAAAAAAAGCCCGGCAGGCCTTACAGGAAAGAGAGCGTCGCTTTTCGGACTTCTTTGCCCGCGCCCCTATTGGGATTGCTCTCTTCGATCCTATGCAAATTATGACTGACGTTAACCAGGCGGCCCTGGCCATGTTTGGCTTCAGCGAACGCTCCCATTTTGCTGAAGCTAAATTATTTAATCTGAATGACCTTGAAGAACAAAATCTTCAAACTTTAATGAAGGGTGGAACCATTCGATACGAGACTGCTCTGGACTTTGACCTTCTCCGCAATGAAAAACGATATGCGTCTGCTCGAGCCGGAAAGTGCAGTTTCGATATCCTCATCACAAATCTCGGTCTGGATGATGATTTCAATCCCAAGGGTTTCATGTTCCAAATTCAGGATATTACCGATCGTCGCCGTGCCGAGGATGCCCTTCGACAAAACGAGAAAGTTTTGCGCCAAGCGCAAAAGATGGAGGCCATCGGCACCCTTGCCGGAGGTATCGCCCACGACTTCAACAATATCCTGACGCCCATTATCGGTTACACCGAGATGGCCATGATGACACTCCCCCCCACTGATCCAATCCAGAACAACCTCGAGGAAGTTCTCAAGGCCAGTAATCGTGCCAAAGAATTGGTTAAACAGATCCTGACCTTTAGCCGGCAAACCGAGCATGAGGTTAAACCCATCCGACTGATTCCTCTGGTAAAGGAAGTCTCTCAACTGCTTCGGGGCTCCATCCTCTCCAACATCGAGCTGCTTCTCAATGTCCAAACTGAGCGGGATATCGTTAAGGCTGATCCCACCCAAATGCACCAGGTAATCATGAATCTGTGCACCAACGCCATTCATGCCATGAAAGATAAAGGCGGCGTTCTGGAAATCAGTATTAAACAACTGCTCGTGGATGGTCGTACCCACGGCCCACTGGCCCGATTACGCTTCGGAACTTATGTCGAAATCACCGTCCGTGACAGTGGCCATGGAATGGATCGCGCAGTTCTGGAGCGTATCTTTGAACCTTTCTTTACAACCAAACGAAGTGGCGAAGGGACAGGAATGGGATTGGCCGTGGTCCACGGGATTATCTCGTCTCTTCAGGGCGCCATCACCGTTGAAAGTGAAATCGGGAAAGGCACCACTTTCCATGTTGTGCTCCCCCTGCTCGAACAAGCGACGGATCAGTCTGATGTTAAAACCCCTGGAATTCCCCGGGGCACAGAACGTATTCTGTTCGTCGACGATGAGTTGGGAATTACCACCATGGCCTCCCAGATGCTCACTTCATTGGGTTACAAAGTGGTGACCTCCATGCGGCCATATGATGCGCTCACTTTTTTCAGAGAGGATCCGAGCCGCTTTGACCTCATTATTACAGATCAGATTATGCCGGGACTCACCGGCATGGATTTGATTCACGAGATCCACTCCATCCGTTCCGATATCCCGTCGCTCATCTGCACGGGATTCAGCCGGAATGTGGATGACCGAGACCTCCTTCAGGCGGGTGTCCAGGAAGTATTGATGAAGCCACTGGTTCTCCGCCAACTCGCCGAAGCCATTCGCCGGGCACTGGAGTCTGCTACAGCCAAGAACCCGGACGAGCCCCTGTCAACTGTCCCTCCGTCAACACCGTAACCCCGTTCACCACAAGATGTGTAATGCCGCTGGAGAAGCGGTGAGGATCGCTGTAGGTGGCACAGTCCCGGAGTGTGTTGGGATCCAACACTGTCACATCGGCCATATAGCCCTCCCGGAGTTCACCCCGCGCCGATAACATGAAATGTTTGGCCGCCAGCGATGTCATTTTTCGCACCGCCTCCGGCAATGACACAGTCTTACCATCCAATGCTGCCCGGAGGAATTTTGGGAAACTGCCATACGCGCGCGGATGCGGGTAATCATGACTCAGTGGGCCATAAGGCGCTCGCAGCGAGGCATCCGACCCAATCATCACCCAGGGTTGTTCCAGGATTCGCCACAGATTGTCCTCGCTCATTCCCTGAAAAAAGGCACTCGTCATCAGGCGATCCGTCTCAATTAAATGCAAGGCCGCATCCACGGGTTCCATCTTCAACAGTTCCGCCACTTCAGCCAGTGGCCGTCCCCGATACTGGATATTTGCTTCCGAGGTCGATCCGATGGTGATGCTGCCCCAGGATCGTTCAGACCGCCCATCCAGTAGTTCTGCCCTCAGGCGTGCCCTTATTTCCGGATTTTTGAGTCGGGCCATTTCCACCTCACGGCCTCCCTCGGTGGCCCAATCTGGAAAAATAACGTCAAGTTCCGTACAGGAAGAAATATAGGGATAGCGATCAGCCGCAACCGCAACACCTTCACGCCGCGCAGATTCTATTGTCTCCAACGCGGCGTCCAGCAAATGCCAGTTCCCTTGCCCGGAAGTCTTGAGATGCGACACCTGAACCCTTACCCCGGTTTTCCGCCCCACTCCAATCGTTTCGTTCAGGGCCGCGATCAGCTGACTGCTTTCACTCCGCATATGCGAAGTATAGATGCCCCCCTTGCGTTGAACCACTTTGGCCAGCCTGAGAATTTCCTCACTCGCGGCATACATTCCCGGCGGGTAAATCAACCCGGAGCTCAGGCCTCGTCCCCCTTCTTCGAGACTCTGCTCCAGCAACCGCTCCATCTCGGTACACTCCTCACCGGTGGCCACTCGTCCCTCATATCCCATAACCGAGGCACGCAACACATTATGTCCAACCAGCGGCACAACATTCAGTACAGGTTTGACCGCTGCCAATACCTGCCGATACTCAGCCATCGTCTTCCATTGGCCGGGATAGGTGTGAAGCTGCCAGTCGGAAGCCAGATGCGCCGCCCCCAGACAGGGAGCCGCGGAAGCCCCACAATTGCCCACGATCTCGGTGGTGACGCCTTGATATACTTTACTGGGTGCCGTCGGCTCTATCAGCAGATAGGCGTCAGAATGAGAATGGGTGTCAATAAACCCGGGGCAAACCATCTGGCCTTCGGCCTGAATACTCGCGAGGGACTCCGCCTTCTGAAGGTCTCCGATAGCCGTGATTCGTTCACCCGTTATGCCGATATCCGCCCGACGCGCTGGCGCCCCGGTTCCATCAAAAATCAATCCGCCAATTATGGTGAGGTCGAACATTTTGATCCTGTCAGCAACGCCATGATGTCTTTCTGAACGGCATCAAGAGCGGTCAACTTCAACTGGGGATCAGTGATGGCAAATGTTTCTCCCGACTTCTTGTGTTCGTAGATCACCACACGTATTCCATTTTCGAGGTTTTGGATCTCACGCTCAACTAGCACACGCTGACGCTCCAACATCACCGCTAAAATATAGATCACGCTGGTTTGCCCAGCATCGCCCCCCTCTATCAACTCGCGCAGTAGAGACTCGGCCGTTTCTTTTTTGATCCGATGGTCAGGCTCCGTCGGGGGCATTTTAAAATATCCCTTCCACGAGCTGTAGCGAGGCTGGGCGGCGGCCTCCACCCCCCAGCATTTCTCGCAATAATCGCCTCGACTATAATCGTGTTCCTGGAAAATAAGGCGGGTGTGATAGGGCTGACCATCAATAAAACTTACTTGACACGCCGAACAGGCGGTCGCACGTGATTTGATATTCCAGTCTTGTGCCATTACGTATGCTCCATATAAAGATCACGCCCATCCCAGAGATAGATGACCCCCGAAATCGCCGTCAACGCCGCCACGGCATGCGACAGAAACATCGCCATATTGGTAAAATAAATATTATATTCGGCGATTAACCGGGCATGTTCGCCCGCCCCGAGAAACATGGGCAGAATTTCTTCCTTCAGCGCCAATCCCAGCATGATGACCACAATGGTGACCGTCTGCCAGATCATCTTATGTTTGCCCCACGGTCCAGCTGGAAGGACCCGCCCTTTCTGGCTCGCCAGCAAACGCAGCCCCGTCACCACAAATTCACGACTGATGATCGTGATGACAATCCAGGCAGGCACAATCTGATTGATGGCCACAAAACTGACAAACGCAGCACATACCAAAATCTTATCGGCCAACGGATCCATCAATTGGCCAAAAATCGTAATCTTCTTGAGTCGGCGCGCCAGCATTCCATCTAACCAATCTGATAGCCCCGCCAGCCCGAAGGTAATCAGTGCAAGTGTCTTCCCATAGGGAAGGCCCGATGTGAGAAAGCCCGCCATGAGAAACGTCAGACCTATGCGCCCAACGGTAATTTTATTCGGAAGGTTCATTTCAGCCATAAGATTAATAATTTAGCAAAGAACAACACTCGAGCAACCGAATTCCAGGAGAAATATCATAGTGGCGTTGCCTTTAAATCGTATCCCTCCGCACCTGTATATCGAATTTGGGCGATCCTGCCAGGGAGCACCTTGCCTTTAACCTGATGCACCAAAGTTACCCCATCCACATCGGGAGCTTGACCTTTCGAACGTGCCATCCACACCCCCTTTCGTAACGGTTTCAAATACAGGGCCTCATCCTTTTCCCCAAGATGAGCCTTGGCTTTCTTGAACGCGATTTCCTGCTGGGTGGACATGAGGGCATGCCGCCGCCGCTCCGCCGTTACACGAGATACCTGGTCGGGCAATTTCCCCGCAACGGTATTCTCCTCGGGAGAAAACGCAAACACTCCCAAGTGGTCGAATTCAAACTCCCTTACGTACCGTTCCAATTCATTAAAATGTGCCCGGGTCTCTCCCGGAAAACCAACCAAACAGGTCGTGCGCAATATCACCCCGGGCAAACGCGACCGGGCACGCTCTGGGTATGACCGCACAGCCCTGATGCCCCCCGTCCGATGCATAGCGGTTAAAATTTCAGTGTGGGCATGCTGGACCGGTACATCCAGATAACGACATGCTTGCGGAATATCCGCCATCGTTTCCAATAGTTCATCGCTCAAATAGGCTGGATGCCCATATAAAATCCGGATCCAGAAATTCCCTCCGATTTTCCCGAGGCTTCTCAGCAGTTTAGGTAGATCCGTGCCCTCATCAAGGTCACTTCCATAACGAGTAGTATCCTGAGATATCAGGTTTAACTCACGGATCCCCTGCCCCAACAGCCGCTCGGATTCACGAACGATATCCGATATCCGCCGCGAACGATAACGCCCTCGAATCCCGGGTATAGCGCAAAATGCACATTTGTGATTGCAGCCCTCGGCAATCTTGACGTACGCAAACGGTCCCCCTGTAAGCAGAATTCGTTCCGGGAGTGGGCTGAAAACTTTACTGGAGACAGAAGAGACCTGATAGATATGGTTCTCCCCCCCTGCCAACCGGCGGACTATTTTGGCGATCTCAGGCAGTTGATCTAACCCGATGAAGGCATCCACTTCAGGAAGCGACCGCTGGAGTTCCGCTTGATACCGCTGGATCAGACAACCAGCCACAATGACCGCACGACAGTCCCCAGTCTGTTTTCTGGTACAGGCCCGCAAAATGGCATCAATGGACTCTTCCTTGGCATCTCCAATAAAACCACAGGTGTTGACTAAAATAATGTCGGCTTCTTCCGGTGACCGCGCCAGAGTGACGCCACCTGCCCGCAACACCGCGGCCATGTGTTCCGAATCCACAAGATTCTTAGCGCATCCCAAGCTGATGAACCCGACCGATATCGGGGACTCATTCACCACGGAACTGGAGATAGGTGTCGCCATGGTTCACTTAAGTTTCGTATACGGTGCGGGAGGGGGCTCCGCTAATCGCAAGGATTGAGTGTAGACCGCCTGCTTTGCAGGCGTTGTCACCGGTACTTGCACAAAAGCAGGTTTCCTCGTTTTGGTGCCCGAATACATATAAAAAATACTAGCCACCAGAATCGCCACCACCAGAACAGCAAACACTAATGCCGTTGTTTTCCCCACCGGAAACGGGGACGCTTCTGTATACCCGCGCGCTGACGACATCAGGGAACGCCCGGCCGGATCCATCCGTTTTGATTTCAAACGCATCCACGCCACCATCACTGTGTGGAGAAGATCCCGCAACGTGGTCACCAGATTATTACCCATCTCCGTCAACATCGACCCACTCGATTCTTTGAAGCGGGCAAGCGGCGATGGTTGAGGGATACCATCAGTCATCGGCGAAGGGGGAGGCAACTCGGTTTTAAGTGTTGGCCTCACCGTCCGCGCATAGTTGCTCAGGTAATACCGGATCAGAGGCGCAGGATCGAGCCCCACATATTCGGCATAAAGCTTGATAAACCCTTTTCCATACAGAGGCGCGGCGATGACACTATAGTCGTCATTCTCAAGAGCCTGCACAATATGTGTCTTGATCCGAGTCGCTTCAACAACGTCGGCTATGTTCAACCGCTTCTTCTCACGGGCAGCTCGTAATGCGGCACCCGGGGTTCTGGGGGCAAGAAGTTCACTCATGTCTGGTCATCCTCTTTGGAAACTGTATTACCTGGAATTTCTCCATCCATATCAATAAGAATCTCACGCGGATCGGAGCCACGGGCCGGCCCCACAATCCCCCGCTGTTCAAGTACATCCATAATCCGGGCGGCCCGGGTATACCCGATTCGTAGACGCCGCTGCAGCGACGAGGTTGAGGCACGTTGGGTTTCGCGGATGATTTGTACAGACATTTCCAAAAGCTGATCATCCTCGGTATCATCACCGCCCTTAACCATCATATCATCAAAACTCGGCGCAGCCTTGCCTGAGGAAAGTCCCGCCCCCGCATCCTGCATACCCAGCATCTCAACTTTTTTAGCCGGGGCCTCCGCTTCCTTTTCCTCCACCACGGGAGGTCTCTGCTTCATGATAAAGCCTACAATCCGGTTGATGTCCTCATCCGAAGTCAACGCCCCCTGGGCGCGAATCAGTTTACTCGAGCCCGGCGGCAAGAATAGCATGTCACCACGGCCCAAAAGTTTGTCGGCACCATTGGCATCAAGAATGGTGCGGCTGTCATTTTTCTGGGCCACCTGAAAAGCAATACGGGCGGGGAAGTTGGCCTTGATGGTTCCGGTGATCACATCCACCGAGGGACGTTGCGTGGCGAGGATCATATGAATGCCAACGGCCCGTGAAAGCTGGGCCAGTCGAGCGATATAGTTCTCAACTTCCGCCTGCGCGGTCATCATCAGATCCGCCAGCTCATCCACAATGATCACAATATAGCTGAGTTTCTCAGGCAGACGGGCAACCTCCTCGGCTCCCTCAAACAAGGCCTGCTGTTTTTCAATCGGCCTCGAATTATAGCTCTTGATATTTCTTACGCCGGCCTTCGCCATGATTTTATATCGCCGCTCCATCTCTGTGATGGCCCATCGCAATGCGCCAGCCGCCTTCTTCGGGTCCGTGATCACCTCTGTCCTGGCCCCCAGAAGATGCGGCAGATGATTGTAAACCGAGAACTCTACAATCTTGGGATCAACCAATATCAACTGCAACTGCTCCGGCGTCCGGGCCATGAATAGCCCGGCCAAAATCGTGTTCATGCAAACCGTCTTCCCTGACCCGGTGGCACCCGCGACCAGCAGATGCGGCATGGTGGCCAAATCCGCCACGAGGTCATTTCCCCCGACATCTTTACCCAACACAATCGGAATCTCCTGACGATGCGGTTGCCAGGCGGATCCTTCCAGAATCTCCCGCAAATAGACCGGGCTGGTACTAAGGTTGGGCACCTCTATCCCCACCGTGCCACGCCCCGGAATAGGTGCCTGTACACGGACACTGGTGGCCTTGAGTGACAGGGCAAGATTATTACTGAGGTTTGTGATTTTCTCTACTTTTACACCGGGCGCCGGGATCAGTTCATACCGGGCCACGGAGGGCCCCTGTTCAACATTCTTAAGCTCGGCTTTAATGCCGAACTCCTCCAGCGTTTGGATAATCAGCCGCCCCGTGGTCTCAGTATCCGTTGGAATGGCTTGTCGATCCTTTGGCACTTCGGTCAATAAGGACAGGGGGGGCAACTGATAAGCTCCTGGGATCGCCGCCACAACGGGTGGGAGCGGTTCAACTTTTGGTTTGGGATCAGGTTCCCGAACCGGAGGTATGGGCTTTTCTTTTACCTTGGGGGGAAGTTTCACAGCCACCTTGGGCGGTTCCTTAACAGGGGCTGCTTCCGGAACAACAATCAATTCAGCCTGATCGGGCTCTTCTTCCTCTTCGACGCGTTGAGCTTCTTCGCGGGCGGCGACACGCTCAATCCGCTCCCGCTTCCAACCCTTGACCGCTGGCTGCCTCTTCTGCGAGTCAATCATATCGCGATCATCGCGGTGCGCCCATTTTTCAGCCGTTGTATGCAGCATGGCCGTAAAACGCAAAATGGCATCCCACCCGAAAAACAGAATCGCAAAGGCCAGAAAAAACCCCACCACCAGAATCTCAGCGCCAATGCTCCCCAACATTTTTACGGATAACATATACGAGACTGCCTGGGCAGGAACCCCACCCGCCGCACTGAGGTTCAAGGCGGATAAGATGGGTTCAAACCAATCCGAGTGCAGTTCGAGGAAACAGGCCAATGAGAACATCATTAATATCACCCAGAGGAGCTTGGCCCTTACATGCTCGATACCATGAAAAATCAAAACTATCCCAAACCCCAGAAACCACAGCGGAACCAAATAGGCACCCAGCCCCATTGCCTCAAACAGCACAAACGACATCCAGGCACCGCCGGGGCCGATGAAGTTGGCCGGGGGACTGTTTGCCGGCTCGCACAAAAGAGAGATATCGCGCCAGTCATATGAGACCAGACTGAGAAAAATAATCACACACACAGCCAGGAGCACAATACTCAAGGCTTCACGCAAACCATTGCTAGTAACCGTATTGGATTTTATTTCTGCCATGCTATCCCCATTCCCACTCAAGGCCGGGCGTTATCCTGGCCCAACGATGCCGCGCCAGCGGCCTTCCGGCAACGAACGACCAACTCACGGCAAGGAGTATTGGTCACCCCTGCCAGCAGACTCAAACGCAACCCGCTCTGTGCGGCGCTCAAGCCTTTCTCAAATTGCCCGGTGGCATAATAGGCCTCCCCGAGTGTGTTCCATATGGAGAAATCGGAGGGCACATCAAGCAAGGCGCCGCGTGCCAATTTGACCGCGCGCCCCGCATTCGTCGGTGCCGGATCCTTAACCTTCAGTAACGCCCAGGCAAGATTGTTTTTAACCATGGGACTCTCGGGAACCTCCCGGTACAATTTTTCCAACAGCGGCAGCGCCTCTTCATATCGCTTCAACTCAAGATAAGCGGCGCTCAATCCAAATGCCGCCTCATTATTCGTGGAATCCAGACTGCACGCTTTCTCGAACAGTGCCTGCGCTTCCGTCATTTTTCCATTGATCAGACAGTCGCGCCCGCTTGACAACAAATCAGCAACCTCGCCAGACACCACGACGGACGTGGACGTTCCTTCCGCTCCCGCAACCAAAGACCCCATCAACCAGACCATGACACACCAAGCGACCTTCATAATTTCTTATCTCCTGCCAATCGTACTGTCACCTTCACCACATCCGGACGTGCCACGGCCATCGCATCACCGGTCACCTTCACGTGAACCGGTACCGTATAAACACCCGGTAATGTTAATCCGATACAATCCGCAAACGCCCGCACCGGAAATTTCTCCCCGGTAGCCGACATATCGATTCGTCCCGTGGCCATTACATCCACAGTCGGCGGCTCCAGATCAACCAGCAATGCACTCCCTGACTCCACCACCGCACTGACCGGAATGTTCTTCCATAACTGGCCGGCGCTTTTGCCGACAATGGCCACCTTCACCTGAACATCAGAAGGCTCCATGTGCGCCACCCAATTGTCTCCCGGCGCCTGGACGGGCGTGCGACGGATAAAAGATTCCACCCGGCCATCCACCTCAACCGGCTGGGTATACACACATTCGGTTGTCTTTAATTTTTGTGCAGGCCCCAACAGCAGCACCGTTGAGGGTTCACACGTAATAGCTTCGACTTGCCCGAAAAGAGGCGAGCCAATCGTTCGCCCTTTGACCGGTACCCTCTTTTCCGCCTGCCGATCCAATTTCACCAAAATACGCTCCGGATGTATCGCGACAGCACGCACTCCGCGCACCCCTTTGATCATGTTCGGCTTTAATATGATTTCGTGTGACAGCTCACTCGACTCCCGCGTCAACTCAACTACCGCCTGAAGCCGTCTTGAATCCAGCCGCTGAATGTCGTCCTGCGATCCACGGAAGGTGACATCCACAGTGGAAGCCGACTGATTCAAAATGGCCATTCCATCCTGAACTTGGATCTCCAGCCGGACATCCGGAATTTCAATCTCAAAACTGATGGTGTCCTGAATGATGTACCATGTCATCGTCGCCAGCACGAAGGAAAGTAACTTCAAGCGCTTGTTGTTGACCAGTAGTCCAAGAATCAGGGAATGCTTATCCGCCATGGGAGCCTGCCTCTCTCTCAAGACTTTCCGACTTGGCAATCCCTTTCGGAGTCAGGTCAAGCTGCTGTCGGGCGCGGGTCCACCGGGAATTGCTGGCCTGCCCCCCCATCAAGATGCCTGAAAGGAATTTCCTCAGCCGATCCTCATCAAAATCCCGACTCAGCCGGCCACGTGTACTGATGGAAATCGTGCCGGTCTCCTCGGACACCACAATGGCGATGGCATCCATTTCCTCGGTCAAACCCATTGCGGCGCGATGTCGCGTCCCAAGTCCCCGACTCAATTCAGGTTGCTGGCAAAGCGGAAACAAACATCCCGCCGCAACAATCCGGTTTCCCACAATCATGACGCCCCCGTCATGAAGAGGGGTATGGGGGAAAAACAGCGTGGCCAGAAGGTCCGCATTCACCTTGGCATCGAGCTGGACACCCGTTTCCTGGATGGCCTTGGTACTCTCGGTACGCTCAATCGCAATTAACGCTCCAATACGCCGTTCTGCCAAAAGCATCACTGCTTCCACAATGCTGTCCACATACCCGCGTGCATCCACCGGCGATGAAAGAAAAGGGGAACGCCCGATTTCCGCCAATGCCCGCCGGATTTCCGGCTGAAAAATGATCAGCAACGCTACCGCTAGATAAACGGACAACTGTCGCAACAACCAATTCAGAGCATAGATATGAAACAAACTCGTAATAGCTATGAGCGCCATGAGCACCATCAAGAGCCCAAGGAAAACTTTGATACTTCGAGTCTCCCGAAAAAAAAGGAGCAGGAAATAAAACCCGCACGTCAACACCAGGATTTCAAGAATCCCGCTGAAGGCCGGCCAGACAATCTGGTTTATCCATTCCAATCGATCGCTTCCTTTCTCATCATTTCAACCATCCGGGCCGCATCCACCGACTCGGCAACATCATGAACACGCCACACATGGGCACCCTGCCCCGCCGCCCATACTGCGCCCGCGATGCTCCCCGCGAGCCTGTGCGTCACATCACGCCCGGTGATCGCGCTGACCATACTCTTTCGCGACAGCCCCACCACCACCGGATATCCCAACGCCACCAGCGCCTGCAAACCGGCAATCAACTTCACATTGTGACCCAGCGTTTTACCAAACCCGATTCCCGGATCGAGTGCCATGGTGTCGGGCTTCAACCCGGCTGCCTTCAATACGGCAACCCGACCTGCCAGATAAGCAGCAACTTCCGCCACCACATCCCCATACCGGGGATCCTGTTGCATCATGCTCGGATCGCCTCGCATGTGCATCAAAATCACACCGGCCCCATATTCACGCGTCACACCCGGCATGGAGGGGTCCCCTTCCAACGCCGTGACATCATTAATGATGTCGGCCCCGGCCGCCAGCGCAGCTCGTGCCACAACCGCTTTTCGCGTATCCACCGACAAGGCCGGGGCACCGGGCTTGCCGACAAAGGCCTGCGCCAAAGCCCTGATCACCGGAATCACTCGACCGGCCTCAGCCTCAGGTGCTACCGCCTGCGCCCCAGGTCGCGTGGATTCCCCACCCACATCAATGATGTCCGCACCGGCTTCTGCCATTTCCAACCCGTGTCGAATCGCCGCGTCAGGATCCTGATGTCGCCCTCCATCCGAAAATGAATCCGGGGTGACATTCAAAATACCCATAACCAGCGGCCGCGAACCCAACACCAGAGTCCGCTCACGGCAACGCCATGACACATGCGGGATCACAAGTGTCACCCTTCCGTTTTTTCAGGGGCCGAAGTCACCGGCGTTTCATTCACCGTCGTAACCGGTACAGCAGGCGTGTCACTCGGGGCTACCACCGGCCGTTCCGCATCCGTCAACAGGCGTCCGTGTTTCATCAACTCTTCAACATCGCGGGCATCCAGCGTTTCACGCTCCAATAACGTCTTGGCAATCTGCTCCAGTTTGTCCCGATTTTTCTCCAGAATTTCCTTGGCTTGGGTGTAAGCCGTTCGTAGAAGCCAACTGACATCGGCATCAATCTTTCGGGCCGTATCCTCACTGAAATCCTGCGAGCTCGAAATCCCGCGGCCCAGGAACATCAACTCCTCGTGGTTCCCGAAAGTTTGCGGACCCATATTTTCACTCATACCCCAGTCACATACCATCAGTCGGGCCAACCGGGTCGCCTGCTTCAGATCACTCCGTGCACCCGAGGTGATGTCACCAAAAATCAACTCCTCAGCCACGCGCCCACCCATCATCGTGGCGAGAATACCCTTCAGCTTGAGTTTGCCTTCCATATAACGATCCTTCTCAGGAAGCTGCATGGTGGCACCCAGATATGCATTACCGCGCGGAATGATGGTGATCTTGTGAATCGGCTCGCTCTCCTCCACCAGTAACGTCACCAACGCATGACCGGTTTCGTGGTACGCGGTCACCTTCTTTTCCTTGTCATCCAAAACGCGACTTCGTCGCTCACGGCCCCACCGGACCTTATCGCGCGCTTCTTCCAGATCAGATAAATCGACCCCTTCCTTACTGCTTCGGGCGGCCAACAGGGCTGCCTCATTCATCAGGTTGGCCAAATCCGCTCCGGAAAATCCCGGTGTGCCGCGGGCAATACGGCGCAAGTCAACCGATAGGGACAACTTAATACCACGGGCATGAATATTCAGAATGGCCTCACGCCCATCCAGTGTCGGCAGATCAATAACAATCTGGCGGTCAAAGCGGCCAGGCCGTTGCAAGGCGGGATCCAAGACATCCGGCCGGTTTGTGGCGGCAATGATGATGACCCCCTCCTGGGTATCAAAGCCATCCATCTCAACCAGCAGGGCATTCAGCGTCTGCTCACGCTCATCATGGCCCCCGCCCACACCGGAAAACCGGCTGCGGCCCACCGCATCAATTTCGTCGATGAAGATGATGCAAGGCGCATTGCGCTTGCCCTGTTCAAACATGTCGCGTACTCGCGAGGCGCCCACGCCAACAAACATCTCCACAAAATCTGATCCGCTGATATTAAAGAACGGCACACCCGCCTCACCGGCAATGGCCTTGGCCATCAATGTTTTTCCAGTCCCCGGAGGTCCCATCAAAAGGACGCCCTTAGGAATGCGTCCGCCGAGTTTCTGGAACCGCTTCGGATCCTTCAGGAAATCAATAATCTCCTGAACTTCCTCCTTGGCCTCCTCCACGCCGGCGACATCTTTGAAGGTGACTTTGTTCTTGTCACGCGCCAGCATCTTGGCGCGGCTCTTTCCGAAACTCAATGCCCCCTGCCCCATTCCTTTCATCTGACGCGAAAACATAAACCACAGCAATCCAAGCAGCAGCAAAATCGGCAGGGCGCTGGAAACGATCTGCCAGAAATACGGGCTTTCCCGGCGGAACTTGAATTTGACCTTATTTTCCTGCAACCAGGCAGGCATGTCATCGGTCACCATCACATCCACCTTGAACTGTTTGCGTTTTCCCGTACGCGGATCGATGCTCTTCTGGGTTCCACGGATGTATTGATTGCCGGAGATTTCGGATACGATCTCACATTCAGGAATCTCACCTGATTCCACCAGGTTGACGAAATCAGGATTGTAGTTCAACTCCGCCGTTGGTTGCTGATCTTCCTTGTAAAATTGATAGGCCAATAACATGAGGCCCAGGATGGCGAACCAGATTAAAAGTCCCCGTTGCGAGAATTTCTGCGGGGTCGTCATCTCCGGCTTTTTCTTCTGTTCCGAGGGTGGCGTTTGAGGCGCCTGATTTTCGTTCTTCAGTTCCATAGAGTCTTTACCTTTTACTGATACATGAATTGAAATGTAGAGTGTAGAGGAAGTAAGCAAATTTCGCAATTATTATGCCCTAAAGATAATTATGGTTAAAAGATCCGGTTTTTGAATAATCAGCACCCGAATGCCTACGGCAGAATAATATCATGGATCATACCACCATAAATGCTCATTCGCCACCGGATGTTAAAATTTCCCTTTTCCGCTCACTATTCAGGGGCAGGGAGGATGTCTATCCCCGGCGTTTCGAAAGTCGCAAAACCGGCAAGTCCGGCTACCAGCCTGCCTGCGCCAACGAGTGGACACGGGGCTTGTGCGACAAGCGTGCCGTCCGCTGCCAGGATTGCCCCAACCGCCGCTTCCGCACCGTCACCGATGAAACCATTCGTTGGCATCTTTCCGGACAGGATACCGCTGGCTCACCCTTCGTGATGGGCATCTTTCCCCTGCTCCAGGACGATACCTGCTTCTTCCTTGCCGCCGATTTCGACAAATCAAGCTGGCAGGAAGATGTGGCGGCCGTTATAGAGACCTGCCATAATTTCGGACTCCCTGTTGCGCTTGAACGTTCCCGCTCCGGAAATGGCGGCCATCTCTGGTTCTTCTTCGACCAGGCCATTCCTGCATCTCTTGCCCGTAAATTCGGGTCTTTTATCCTCACCGAAACTATGGAGCGTCGTCCAGATATTGGATTGGATTCTTATGATCGTTTTTTTCCTAACCAGGACACACTCCCTTCTAAAGGATTTGGGAACCTGATTGCCCTCCCTCTCCAAAAACTTCCCCGAGAACAAGGTAATAGTGTTTTTTTGGATGAACAGGGTGTCCCCATACCCGACCAATGGGCTTTTCTGGCCTCACTCCCCAGACTTTCACGTGACCTTATTGAGCCTCTTGTCCAAAAGGCGGAACGACAAGATCGTGTACTCAATGTCCAAATGGTGTGTCAGGAAGAGGATGAATCCACACCCTGGTCTCTTCCCCCTTCACGGCAACGGAAAACCATGCCTACCAAACACCCCCTACCCGACACCCTTGAACTCGTCCTTGGGAATCAGATCTTCATCCGCAAGGAGAGCCTCCCCCCCGCCTTGCGCAACCGTATCCTCCGCCTGGCCGCATTCCAGAATCCGGAATTCTACAAACAGCAGGCGATGCGGAATTATATCTCCCTACCACGGATTATCGCTTGCGCTGAGGATTATCCACAACATATCGGTCTCCCACGCGGGTGTCTGCACAACCTCGAAGCCCTGTTGTCTGAACTCGCCATCAAACCCACCCTTCACGATGAACGTGCTCAAGGGCACTCGATCAACGTGTCCTTCATTGGCGACCTTTATCCCGACCAGCGCGCCGCCGGGGAGGCGCTCCTCGCTCATGAAACTGGCATCCTTTGGGCTACGACCGCCTTCGGTAAGACCGTGTTGGCCGCTTGGCTTATCGCACAACGAGGCGTAAACACCCTGATCCTTGTGCATCGCCGCCAATTGATGGAGCAATGGGTGGAACGACTGTCTTCATTCCTCAAACTGCCACCAAAATCCATCGGCACTATAGGCGCCGGACGTAATAAGCCAACGGGTATAATCGATGTCGCGATCATGCAGAGCCTGGTTCATGAGGGGCAGGTTGATGACCGTATAGGAAATTACGGCTATGTGATCGCGGATGAATGCCATCACCTCGCTTCCCCAAATTATGCACAGGTAGCAGGTCAAGCCAAGGCCAGGTTTTTCACCGGACTCACCGCCACCCTGACGCGCAAGGATGGTCATCACCCTCTTGTCCAGATGCTCTGTGGCCCTGTCCGCTTCCGTGTGAATGCCCGCCAACAGGCCCACCAACGCCCCTTCATGCACTCCGTCCTTGTCCGTCCTACCGCCTACATTTCCCCAGGTCAACTTGAAGAGGATCGGCGACTGCAATTCCAGGCGCTATACGATGGGCTGATCAACTGTCGCCCACGGAATGAATTGATTATCCAGGACGTGATTGCGGCCGTGCAACAGGGGCGGAGCCCTGTCGTACTGACCGAACGTACGGAGCATCTTGAAGCACTTCAGGCCCTTCTTGAACCAGCCGTCAAACATCTTCTTGTTCTACGGGGCGGCATGGGCCGGAAAGAACTTAAAGGTTTGCTTGCCCGCCTGGCCTCTATTCCGGCGGACGAGGAACGAGTTCTGTTGGCCACGGGTCATTATCTCGGTGAGGGCTTTGATGACACGCGGCTTGACACCCTCTTCCTGACACTGCCAATATCCTGGCGCGGCACCATTGCCCAATATGCAGGGCGTCTTCACCGCCTGCATGAAGGAAAAAAGGAGGTCCGGATTTATGATTATGCAGACTTGAATGTCCCCATGCTGGCCCGCATGTTCGACAAACGCTGTAAAGGCTACGAGGCGATCGGATACAGTATCTTGCTTCCCGCCAGTGCCGTTCCGGGCTGGCCCACGGATGTCCCCTTGCCGGTCGAGCCGGAATGGAAACGCGACTATGCCGCCACCGTGCAACGTCTGATCCGGGACGGTGTGGATACGCATCTTGGCAATTTATTTGTCCATGCCGCCCGCACCTACCCTGCCGATACCGAAGGAGTGGGCCGGGCCCGGAGTGCTTCCGAAGCCTTTTTCTTCAAGCGACTCGAAACGTTGCCGAAAACCGCCGGCCTCTTCCGCCTTAATCAGATCCTACCCATCCCATTCGACAATTATGGCCAAATGGAGGTGGATTTCCTTTTTCCGGCAGCCAAACTGGTAATTGAACTGGATGGCCCACACCATTTTGCCGATCAAGAGGCCTACCGGCGCGACCGGCGAAAAGATGCCTGTCTACAGGAACATGGTTATTTTGTCCTTAGGTTCCTTTGTGACGACGTCGGGAAGCAACTTGATCAAGTACTGGACACTGTCCTTCGGGTACTTTCACGGCAAAACCAACTAAAGGCGGGATAAGGAATCAAATTCGCAAATGATCCCGAACTGTTTCACGAACAGATCGGCATATTGCCAAAGCCTTGACAGCATCTCTCTTGGTGGCTGATTCACCCGGATACCGGAATTCAACAGCAAACCCGCTTAAAAGCGTAAGACCTTCCCTCATACCATCCCAGAGGGGGTGCCGAATCACCAGGAGATTCAACAAAGAGGGAAGATGATGAATTTTTGGGATGGTGTCTTTATTTTCCTGCAAAACCGCCTTTAGGTATTTCTCCGCGCATTGTTGGGCGTGAAAACACACGGCATTCCAGAGCGAAATTTTCCGGCAACGGGAGAGACGGAGCGCCGCCTCAAAATCTTCTTCTGCCTTTACTACCCATTCACGCGTGAGCGGATTCATAAAGGACCTTCCCGCTGGCCGTAATTTCACGCATAAAGGAATCACCCAATGCCACTCGTTTACGGATCTGCTCAGGGGTTCGCACCAGCAGATCAAGGGGAAAAGGCGCAGGCACAGCGCATTGGATACGGGCGGACTCATAGACGGCCCGGCGCCTAGTAGACATTATTACCAACAAGTCCACATCCGAGTCAGGTTTCGGCCGCCCATAGGCGTAGGATCCAAAAAGAACGATTTTCATCGGCTTAACTTCGCTCGCCAGCCGTTTCACATATCGCTTAATTACATCCCTTGAAATCATGGACCTTGTGTAGCAAATCACCCCTCAACATACCAGTCGCATTTAATCGTAAAGCCATTCCGAACTGTCACTCAAACTGTAGAGCTGGGTCATTCAGGCGGCATTGCGCCGCTAAAAAACACCCCCCATGACATCGTGCGCAACACGCAGTTTATTGGCTGTTATTGAAATTGGCACCAGGGACTGTCCCTGGCGAATTCCTACTATCGTCACACGTCCGGATTCACATCAGGATACGGCCCAAGAAACCGATCTCCATTGAAGTGAATCATATGGTCAGGGTCTTCGGCGATCCACACCTCGGATTCCCAGGCAATATGAGAAACGAATGACTGCATAGTACGGCGGTTTTCGAAGGCAGTGACAAATACCAGCCCCGCGCTACAGCCAACAAACAACTCCTTGAGTTCTTTACGCCGCTTGCCATCCACCGGCCCTGAGCTGGTGACGGCCTCAATAAGCAGGAGCCAGTTCTTTGCGGCATAATGGACAATGACATCAGGGATCTTGGCTGCTGAAGCCAGGGTAATTCCCAATGCCGCCAAGCCTGCGGCTTCCATATGGACGAATTTGTTTTCCGTGTCGCCGATGTAGATGACCACACCGCCCGGAGCAAAGGCCGGGCAAAAGTGTTCGATGATCGCCTTGATGAGCGGATTCTGACCACCGGGAGAAAGCGCAACTTGGGAGCCATTTGGCAATGACACAGGAACACGGGCCAAATCACGCTTTCGAGCAATCTCATGCTTAATGCTCTCACGACTGACGAGGTATTGCTGTAGGGCTGTTTTCCAGCCCGGGGTTCCAATCTTGCGAAACAAAGCAAGGGCAGTCGGCTCAATCTGATACACTGTCTTTCCGCTATTTGTTGGCCGATGGGGATCGTCGGGGTTACGTAGCAACAGTCCTTCCTCTACGAAAAACTTCACTGCATCATCACGAATAGATTCACGCGTGTTTGGAGCGTAGCGTACTCGGTAGGCTGTGGCGATAAAATCGATGACTGGAGTGATACCACATAGCGGAGCCTGTGCTTCGGCCCATACCATATCGAACCGAAGATCTAGCAGGGCAAGAAGAGTGTAAGCGGCAGTTTCGTTCCGCTGTTTTGAACCCAATTGCAAAGAGGTAAGCACCTCCATCGCTTCTGCGAGCCGTCGTTTTCTGGAGAAAGTTTTTTGTTTGGATTTATCTGTGGACATGGAGATGCTTCCTTACCAGTTGATCGATTTCCTCCTGAGAGAGGTTGAGGGTGTTTATTTCCCGCCCCATGGCTTGCAGTGTGTCTCGGTCGGGATAGGCTAATGTCCGCAGATCAGTGGCATTCACCTGTGTATGGCCGCTGAATCGACGAAAATAATGGTCTACCACCGTGGAGTTCAGAAAAGCGAACAAACCTATAGCCAACGCTCGTTCCAGCCCGTGCCCATTCGCATGGAGGTAGTTCAGGTGATTCTCAAAACCAAGCCATTTCGCGTTCACTTGGTCGGGGTCGAACATACAAGCCACAAGGCGGCGACGCTCTTCTTTAGACGTGAAACGCTTGGTGAGCAAATAAATTCCAGAGGGCACAAGCCACGGATGCGTCTCGTCGTTATCGAGGATGGCATTGGGTTTGCGTGCTTCGAGTTTAGGCCAGTGAATGGTACCGCCATTGAAATGACAGGGATAAACCAGTGGGACGGTCCCTCGTTCGGGCTCTTTGCGAAGTGACTCTTTGAGTCTAAAGTCCACGACTCGCCCTGTCGATACGGTTACGCCCAATGAGGCAAGGCTTGAGCCGAGGCCATCCATCGTTTTTTTTGCTGTTGCATGACAGGTCGCGGACGGGATGTGGATAAACTTCTCAGCGTCATGCGGATGAACGATTTCACCAAAAGGAAATATCGTCTCGTTTATCGCGTCGCCAGGCTCTCCGCTGCTGCTAGAAACGACTACTTCGCGGGATTGACCCACCCCCTTCACTGCATAAAAAATAATGTTCTCCTGCAACACACTGTCTGTTCGAAAAGCCGCCTTGCGTGATTCAAAAATATGCAATCGTCGCAGGTCCAGATGACTAAGAAAGTCTTCACGAAAAGGGCGGAAGTATGGGCCGTTACAAAAACTGCGCGGCGTAATCCCTACGAGTTGCCCGCCAGAAACCAGCAACCGCTGAATCAGGGCAATGAAACCAGTGTAGAGATTACTTGTTTCAACTCCAACGGAACGTAGAGCACGCCTTTCGACTGAGTCAGCGCTGATTTTGCGATATGGCGGGTTTGCAATGGCGACATCGAAGACGGGTGGCGGCCTCCCGAACATATCACCCGAAAGACGTGTGGACATTTCCTGAATAAAGTCGGTTGGATGAATGGTAAAAGAAAATTGAATTCCTGCTTTGCTGCAAAGTTGCTGGCAGTCCAACATGGTCTCAGAAAGAGAATCCAGTATGCGTGGATCAAGCTCATAGACTGTTGCTTCGACAGCCCGAACATCGTCATTTCTCCCACATAGGCGAGAGATAAATGCATGGGTGAGTGCTCCAGCCCCAGCCCCAGCATCAAGCAAACGCACCACGCTCGGAAGTTGTCCGAACATTAACGCCATGAAATCAGCTATAGGCGTTGCAGTAAGAAACTGGCCAAGCTCCTGCTGCCGTGTGCGCTTATGTTTTGTGGCGGCGGTTTTCATGCAGTCAGGCTTCCAAACTCTGTAATTTTTTTAGAAGCTTCGTTCTCATAAAGTGAAGGTCGCAAAACAGGACCTGAAACGCAAGCACCACGATGAATTCACTAATGATGGCTGTTTGGGATCATGAAAAAGATAGTTATGGCGCAAACACTTGGTTTTTGAATAATCAGCACCCGAATGACAGCGCCATACATAAATACGATTGCGGCCTTAGCCACCGCCCCCGGTGAAGGGGCTATTGCGATTGTGCGCGTATCGGGACCAGAAAGCCTCGCCATCGCTGATCGCGTTTTCCGCAGTAAGGCTCCCCCACCCTCACAGCGGCCGGCACAGACATTTGTCCACGGCACAATCGTCAGTGACAACGGGATCGCCGATGAAGTGATTCTCTTGATCTATCGAGCCCCGCACAGTTACACCCGGGAAGATTCTGTAGAAATTCAGGGACATGGCGGTTCTGCTGCTGCAAAAAGGATCCTCCGCGCTGTTTTAGAGGCTGGCGCCCAAACGGCGGAGCCCGGCGAATTCACAAAACGTGCTTTTTTGAGTGGTCGCATTGACCTCCTTCAGGCGGAAGCCGTTCTGGACCTCATTCGTGCTCGTTCCGACCGTGCCGCCGATGCCGCGCTCGAACAACTGAATGGCACCCTCAGCCGGACTTTTGATCAACTTTATGATCATACCCTGGCCCTCGCCGCCAACCTGGAAGCCACCTTGGATTTTTCTGAGGATGAACTACCCGAGTCCGTCATGCAGGATGTCATGAAGCGACGTCATCACGTCGAAACTGAATTCAAACAGTTACTCAACTCCTGGGACGAGGGCCATCTACTTCGAGAAGGCGCTCTGGTCGTCATTGCCGGCAAACCCAATGTCGGTAAATCTACATTGCTTAATGCCCTTGTTGGCAAAGATCGAGCTATCGTAACGTCGATCCCAGGCACCACACGCGACACCATAGAAGAACAAGTAGTCATTAATGGGTATTTGGTCAGATTAGTCGATACGGCTGGCTTGAGAGAGACACCTTGCGAAATAGAAAAGGAGGGAGTAAGCCGGGCACGTGAAGCTATAATGCATTCTGATTGCAATGTTTATGTTTGTGATAATTCAACTGGATTAGATAATGACGATATAGTCACATTAAAATCGCTTAATAAATCAAAGACGATAATTGTAGAAAATAAATGCGATTTGAAGTCAAATAGGACCGATCGTATACATATGACCGATTGTTCTCATATATCTATTAGTGCCAAAAACGGAATTGGCATTGAAGAGCTGAAGCGATCAATTATCACTATGATAGGCGTCAGCGGCGGCGGCTCATCACCCCATGCGGCTATCTCAGAGCGACACCGCCAATTATTGGTATCCGCACACAAGGATGTCGTTGAAGCGGGGCTATTATTGAACAGACCGGCTCAGGAAACAGCCCTGGCCGCATCCCGACTTCGTTGCGCATTAGAAACGCTGGGAGAAGTCACCGGCCGCACCTATCACGATGAATTACTCAACAGTATCTTCTCCCGCTTCTGCATCGGTAAATAAGAACTATGAAAGAATATGAAGTCATAGTAGTCGGTGCCGGGCACGCAGGTTGCGAAGCTGCCCTCGCTGCGGCGAGGATGGGCGCATCTACCGCACTCCTGACAATGGACAGACTGGCGATCGCCAGAATGTCATGCAATCCCTCCATTGGCGGCATAGCTAAGTCACACATCGTCTGTGAACTTGATGCACTTGGCGGTGAGATGGGTAAAAACAGCGACTATACCGGCATCCAGTTCCGAACGCTCAACACTAAAAAGGGACCTGCGGTTCAGGCATTCAGAACGCAATGCGATAAACACGCCTACTCCGACAGGATGCGCCAAGTTGTTAATACGACCAGAAATCTGTACGTCATTGAAGGCATGGTCAATGATCTATGGATGCCTAACGGCAGACTTTGCGGAGTAATTCTGGCAGATGGCAGCCAAATAACTGGAAAAACAGTCATTTTAACCACGGGAACCTTCCTGCGCGGCGTTATTCATATTGGGAAGACTTCTTTTCCGGGTGGCAGAAAAGGCGAAGCCGCAGCCCCTCAGCTCAGTCAATCCCTGGCAAAACTTGGATGCAGGCTCGGAAGATTAAAAACAGGAACCCCGGCCCGCCTCCATAAAGATAGCATCAACTGGGAAAAGACGACGGAACAACCAGGAGAAGAACCACCGCCATTTTTCTCATATCAAGTGCGTAAAGAAATGGAATTGTTCCACGTGGAACAAAAGCCAGTTGCCAGTGAGCAGATAACAGTGAGCAGTGAACAGAAGGATGAAGAAACCGCCAACTGCCAACTGCATACTGCTCACTGCTTACCGCCTACTGCCCACCGGCCATTGTTCCACGTGGAACATTCTGTATTGCGCCCCTGGAACCCGGGTGAAAACCAGCTTTCCTGCTATCTCACTCACACAAACACCAAAACACACGACATTATCCGCGAGAATTTGGATAAAAGCGCCATGTATGGCGGCGTGATCACGGGAACCGGCGCCAGGTATTGTCCGTCGATTGAAGATAAGATCGTTAAGTTTTCGGACAAAGACAGCCATCATGTTTTTCTTGAACCAGAAGGGAGAGGCTCAGAAGAGATCTACCCGAACGGAACATCTAACAGTCTTCCTGAAAATGTCCAGATTGCGATGATCCATTCCATTCCCGGATTAGAACGTGCCGTGTTCACCAATCTGGCGTATGCCATTGAATATGATTATTCAGATCCGACCCAACTGATGCATACCTTGGAATCAAAATTGGTCGAACATTTATATTTTGCGGGACAGATCAACGGCACCACTGGATATGAGGAAGCTGCGGGACAGGGCTTTGTTGCAGGAGTGAATGCTGTTAGAAAATTGAGAGGCCAACCTCCTTTTGTCCTTGGGCGAGGGGATGCCTATATAGGTGTTCTCATTGACGACCTGGTTACAAAAGGAACCGACGAACCGTACCGCATGTTCACGTCACGTGCCGAGCATCGCCTTGTTTTACGTCAGGATAATGCTATCTTTCGGATGCTCCCTTTTGCAAAGTCACTCGGCATCATCCCGCAACAGGAGATTCAACGCTTCGAAAATTATCAAATTCAAATTGACGCTGAAATGAAACGCCTGAATTCGACTTTTCATCAGGGACATTCTCTTACACAACTACTTCGTAGAACGGAAGTTACATATAACGACCTGCCGTCAAAACAAATAACGGACCGTTTAGTCATTTCTCAAGTTGAGGTTCTGGTTAAATATGCAGGCTACATCGAACGGGAGAAAACGCAGATTGAACGCGCCCGCTCGCTGGAAGATCAACGAATTCCGGAATGGGTCGATTATGACAAACTGGATGTCCTCCGGTTTGAATGCCGGGAAAAGTTGAAACGGATTCGCCCCGAATCACTTGGTCAGGCCGCACGGATCTCCGGCGTGAATCCCGCAGACCTTTCCATTCTTGCTGTGATCATCAAAAGGGGACCGCAACCATGAATACACCAAGATCGGAAATTATCCGCGTGTTGGTTTCGTACTTTGCAAACGATGATTTATTCCTGCCCGGGATCCATGCTAAGCCGGATGGTTTGAATTACATCACGGCCAAACACCGTCTGTAACTTGGCCAATAGTTCTTTTTTGGCACAACGCTGAAGTTCACTCAACCAAGGGGAGCTATCGACAAAAATAGTCAGCTCTTTATTAATCAAACGGCCCGGACGAGTGTGAGCCGCGATCCCGGAACCCACTGCCGAAGACCATTTCTCGATCAGAATCCCCATCCGCCCCTGTTCATCAAGCTTCAACGAACTGACCAGGGATCCAACCATCGAGGAAATTGAAATACCCCCATCCGCCATGGCAGATGAGTTTTTTTTGGCATATCGCGGATATTTGAACACGCCCATAAACTTACTTTAAACTAAAAAGGGCAGGGTTACCCCTGCCCTTGCACGTTTGAAATCGAAGCGTTACTCGCCCAACTGCCACCGGACAAACCGGCGAATCGTCAGCGTATCGCCCACTTCTTTGCCCTTGGCCTCAAGAAGTTTGGTAATCGACGTGTCAGGATCCTTGACGAAGCCCTGATCAACCAGGCAAACCTGAGAGTAGAACTTGGCAATCTTTCCATCCACAATCTTATCCACGATATTCGCTGGCTTCCCAACGACCTGCTTGGCATAGATTTCGCGCTCAGCGGCGACAATATCCTCAGGCACGTCCTGGCTCACCAGATACCGGGGGCTGCAGGCCGCAATATGCAGCGTAAGATCTTTTGCCAATTCTTGGACCACCGGACTGCTGGAGGTGGCCTCTTTACCACAACCCAGTTCGACCAGTACGCCCAATTTGCCATTCAGATGGATATAAGAAGCCACCATGCCCGAGCCCTGAAGCGTGTAACCGATGTTACGCTTGGCCACCAGGTTTTCACCAATCTCGGCAATCTTGGCCGCCATTTCGACCTTGGTCACTTCCGTGATTTTACCATCAGGAATCGAAAGCGCCTTTGTAGCCATGGATTTGACGAACTTCTGAAAGTTCTCATTCTTGGTCACAAAATCAGTCTCGCAATTGATCTCAATCAAAATGCTGGTTTTGCTGTCACCCGCGGAAGCAATCAACCCCTGATTGGCGGTGCGAGTCGACTTCTTGGCAGCAATTGCCATTCCACGCTCACGCAACAGGCGAATCGCCTGATCCTTATCGCCACCCGCCTCCACCAGGGCACGCTTGCATTCCATCATCCCAACATTGGTGGCTTCACGTAATTCCTGAACCATTGCTGCTGTAATATCAGCCATATCGAAAATCTCCTTTAAGGGTCTCTAGAAATCCCGCCCGCCTCCATGTTTATTAGGGAGGCGGGGGGAAGGGGAATCAAGCCTGGGGCTCGACGGGGACCACAACATCGTTCCTGGGAGCACCTTCAGAGGAGCCACCGGTCCGACGTCTGGGACTCCGGCTCTCACCACGCGGCTTGCGCGGCCCGGAAGGGCGCCTGTCGCCATCAGCCTGTCCCTGCCCCTGCTGCTGAGCGGCTTCGCGCTTCTTGTTCTCCTCAACGGCAATCTTGGAGTACTCCGAAACGCCTTTGAGAATCACCGCCGCGAGGGCGCCGGCAATCATCTTGATTCCACGAATGGCGTCATCATTTCCGGGGATCGGGTAATCTACGGGATCCGGGTTGGTGTTCGTATCCACGATCGCAATCACAGGGATATGCAGACGATTGGCTTCGGCAATCGCGATGGACTCACGATTCACGTCAACCACAAACATGGCACCCGGCTTGTCATCCATATTGACCAAACCAGAAAAGTTCTTGCGCAGTTTTTCAAGCTCGTGTCGCAAAACGGCCACTTCTTTTTTGGGCATCTTGTCGAAATCACCATTTTTCTCCATCAGTTCCACCTGGCGCATATACTTGATCCGCTTGCGAATGGTCAGCCCATTCGTCAACGTGCCGCCAAGCCAGCGGGTGCTGACATAAGGCTGGCCACAAGAGATGGCGATTTCTTTTGTCACCTGCTGCGCCTGCTTCTTGGTACCAACGAAGAGGATGGGACGACCACGGGCTGCCGTTTCATAAACAAACTGCTTGGCCTTCTCGAGTTGCTCGAGAGTTTTGGTAAGATCAATGATGTGAATCCCGTTGCGCTTGTCAAAGACAAACGGCTTCATTTTGGGATTCCAACGCTTGGTCTGATGACCGAAATGCAAACCTGCATCCAGCAGGTCCTTGACGGTAAGATCCGCCGTTTCTTGAACAGTATCCATTCTAGCCTCCATATGCTTCGCCCATCTAAGACAGGCAATCCGCTTTGGCTGTGCCGGAGAGGCACAACACTCGCTTCCGTCCGGACACTTGCCGGACTACAAGGGGTGAGATAATACGGATTCAGGGATGGAAAACAAGAAATTTGTTACTCGTTATTGGATATAAGTTATTCGAGAACCCCTAATAACCGATACCCATTAACGAATAACCCTGAATTACGAAATGCGCATCGGCATCAAGACGTAAATAAACGGCACATCGCATTTGATCACGCCGGGGCTGAGTTCGTCCGTCAATTCCACATAGATCTCATCGTTAGCAATGTTCCGAAGAGGCTCCATGATGTAATCAGGGTTGAAGGCAACCTGGATATCCCGGGCACTATATTTGATGGCCACCGATTCATGGGCTTCACCCACATCCGGCGAAGAAGCGCTTATTTTGAGCTTATTTTTACCGAAGGTAAGCTTGATTGAACTCGATTTATCGCTGGTTAACAACGCCACACGTTTGAGCGCGGTCAAAAACACTTCGCGATCCACGGCTATACGCTGTTCACATTGACCCGGAATGACTTGTCTAAAATTCGGATACGTTCCCTCGATCAGCTTGGTGGTCAGGGTCACATCATCAAATTCAAAACTGGCCTGATTTTTACCAATGAATATCTTGACCATTCCCTCATCCTTCAAAATCCGGATCAGCTCATTCACGGCCTTGGTAGGCACAATGGCTTCACATTCAGATTCTTTCGGAAATTCAATTTCATTTTCGGTCAACGCAAGCCGGCGCCCGTCAGTAGCGACGAGGGTAAGCTTATTACCTTTAAAACTCATCAATGTTCCATTCAAAATGAAACGCGTTTCGTCCGTTGAGGCGGCATAGAATGTCTTCTGCAGCATTTGCTTCAATGCTTTCTGATCCACCGAAAAGGTATGTCCACCTTCACTGGGGGGGATGGCGGGAAATTCATCATCCGGAAGGCCGTTAATTTTAAAGAATGCCGAGCCACAGGTGATGGAGGCCGCATTTTTATCATCCACTTCGATTTCAATATTATCGGCAGGAAGCTCCCGGATAATGCTGAACAATCGTCGGGCGGGGATCGTTGTCGCCCCTGCTTTTCCAATTTTGGCATCCACTGCGCAACGCATGGTCACATCCATGTCCGTTGTGGTAAGCCAGAGTTTGTCATTCTTGGCTTCCAGCAACACATTGGAGAGTACAGGTAGGGTGGGACGTACATTGACCACGCCATGAACCATTTGAAGTCCCGACATGACGGCATCTTTGGCAATAACAAGTTTCATTTATCCTCCGAGTTCAAACTATCAACAATTGAAGAATATTATTCTTTATATAAACTATTAAATATCACCCGTATTATACCCTGTTCACAACATCAACAACCTCAAAAAGACCTGAAACCACCACAAAAACAGGGGCCAAATCGCTGATGCTCCCTGTTAATGACACCCCTTGATTGGGTGTGAGCAACGTGTGATAACATGCTTTGAGCCAGTTACCAACACTATTTGTTATGGTTATGAACAAAGTTGTCAACTCTTCTTCTCCAGCAACCGGCTGAGGTGGGAAACATTCTGACGAAGGTCAGAATCGGTTTCCATTTTACGAGCGACTTCCCGATAAGCATGGAGAATCGTAGCGTGTGTTTTGCCAAACGCTCCAGCTATTTCGGGGAGTGAGGAAGGGGTAAGTGACCGGCAGAGGTACATCGCGATCTGGCGGGGCATTGTGATGGCCGCCGGGCGCCGCTTGCTGGTCATATCTACCAGGCGGATGTCATAGTGATCGGCTACAGCCTTCATGATGTGCTCAAAGGTGAGATCTTCCTGTTTCTCCTGATCAATGGTATCGCGCAGGAGTGTTTCAAGATCCTGAATTGTAAGAGCACGGTTCATTAATGAGGCGTATGAGGTGGCCCGGATGAGGGCACCTTCAAGCCGCCGGATATTGGAACGTATCGTTTTGGCAATGAACAGAATAATTTCATCAGAATGCTTATATCCACACTGGGCCTGCTTATTGCGAAGAATCGCAATACGAGTTTCAAGATCCGGGGGCTGAAGTTCGGTCACCAAACCCCATTCAAATCTGGTCACCAGGCGCTGTTCAAGACCCTGAATTTCACTGGCGGGTCGATCGCTGGTCAGAACAATCTGCTTGTGAGCATCAAAAAGAGCATTGAACGTGTGAAAAAATTCTTCCTGCATACGTTCCTTGCCAGCCAGGAAATGAATATCATCGATCAGCAGGAGATCCATGCTGCGGTATTTTTTGCGAAACTGAACCAGGGTTTTATTTTGAAGCCCCTCAATGTATTCATTGGTGAAGCTCTCGGAGGACAAGTAGGCGATTTTCGCGTTGGAGTTTTTCAAAACATAATGCCCAATAGCTTGCATCAGATGGGTCTTGCCGAGTCCGGAGCCACCATAGATGAAGAGCGGATTGTAAGCGCGGGCTGGAGACTGGGCAACGGCCAGGGCGGCCGCATGACCAAAATTATTTGAAGAGCCCACCACAAAGGCATCAAAGGTGAAATTGGCGTTGAAAACCGGCGCACCGGGCTGACGAACACCGCTTTGTCGACGTGATGCCGCTACGGGCTCAGCCGCGGGAGCCGTGACCGGGGCTTCTGGTTCCAGCATTCGTTTGGCCACCTGAAAGACAATCTCATAAGATTCACCTGTCACGGATGAAACCGCAGACTTAATCAGATGAAGATAATTTTCTTCAAGCCAGGTCTGGTAGAAATTATTACCCACCCGCAATGTTAAAGTTTGGCCTTCAAGGCTGCCTGGCTCAATTACAGCGATCCAACGCGAATAAATATCGGGATGTAGCAGCTTGCTCAGATGATCACAAGCCTCACTCCACATAACAGACGCATTATTTCCTGACACGGCAATTCCCTCTCTGGCATCCTCCTCGGATGAAGTGATGCCCGTTTTCCGTAAAGCACATGAAAATTTCACAATCGCCAAATAAAGTGCGGATTTTTACGACTTATTAACAAGTTATTAACAGGCAGATGCTTGACTTATCTTGTACCCGCTTACGCAGGACAATAGGAGAGATAATCGAGGCAGGCAAGGTGTTTTATTGATATTGCGCGAAATATTTTTTACCTACGACAGGTTGACTTAAATTAACTATACTCCACAACAGGTTGTGATGTGGCCGCAATTCTAAATAAATGAATTTGGCGCGTAAAAAATTGAAACCTGTCAGTTAAAAATGGAGAAAAACGGTCTCGTAATGTGTAACCTATTTGTTTTGAATAGCATACGGATGCGAAGAAGTTAACAAGCAACTTGCGAATCGCAAAAAAACCTTAAAAATCGCGTATTTTTAGAGACTTTTCGTCAAACAGTAATGATAAGCGAATAAAGAATGCAATAAGTGGAGTAGTATTTCCGTTCTGTGAAGAAGGATAGGGAAGAAATAACAAACGAAAGGATTGGCGGATGAAAAATCTTGGAATCGTGGTGGGGTGTGTAGTGGGCATGACGATGATCGCAACCGCGAATGAACCCGTTGGGCAGGGGGCACGGCCAACACCGCCGATGCGGCAAGCCAGGGGCGAAATGCGAGATGGGGGCGATATGTTGATGTGGATGCGCCCGGTGGTGATGAAGCAGTTGGAACTGACTAGTGAGCAGCAGAGTCAAATAGCTGCCGTGGTTAATGCGGCAACCAATGAAATAAGCTCATTGCGCACGAAGATGCAGGCCCTCGCCAAAAAGCAGGCGGAATTAATGGGTGCCGAACCTATTGATGAAAATGCGGTTTTGCAATTAGCCGATGAAATCGGGAAAGTTCGATCGGATATGGCCAAAGTGCAGATTAAGCAGATGTTGGTAGCCCGTAAAATTCTGACGGCTGAACAGAGGCTCAAGATGCGTGAAATGATGAAGAACTATATGGATAAAAGTGAAGGCCGACGGCCCGGCGGTAAAATGCTGAAGGGTGAAAACAAGCCCGGAGAAGGTTCCGCACCAGCTAAAGCGGAATAATAATCAAGTTGTTTTGGGATAAAAAAACGCCCCGGAGTTTCCTCCGGGGCGTTGTCTTTTCAGACATGCATATCAAGGGCGGTTAGCCCCTGAGCGCCGCGTGCGCGGCAGCCAAGCGGGCGATCGGCACCCGATACGGACTGCAGCTCACATAGTTCAAGCCGGTTTTGAAGCAGAACTTAACTGATTCCGGATCGCCACCCTGCTCACCGCAGATACCGACCTTCAGATTCTTCTTGGTCTGACGGCCCTTTTCTACCGACATCTTGATCAACTGGCCCACGCCATCCTGATCAATGGTCTGGAAGGGATCAGCTGCAACGACCTTCTGTTCCAGGTATTCGCCCATGAACCCGCCGATATCATCACGGCTGAATCCGAACGTCATCTGGGTCAGGTCATTGGTTCCGAACGAGAAGAAGTCGGCTTCCTGCGCCATGCGGTCGGCAAGGAGTGCCGCACGCGGAATCTCGATCATCGTCCCGAATAAATAGGGGATGGAGTCGATTTTCTTGCGTGCGATCACATCTTCGTAGACTGCCGTGACGATGGCCTTCTGATGCTTCAGCTCGTTGAGGTCGCAGGTGACCGGGATCATGATCTCGGGCTGGCACTTCTTCCCGCTCTTGATCAGTTCCGCCGCCGCCTCGAAGATGGCCCGGATCTGCATCTCAGTGATTTCCGGGTAGGTGATGCCTAACCGCACACCACGGTGACCCATCATCGGGTTGGATTCATGAAGCGCATCGCCGCGGGCTTTGACTTCCTTGGGCGAAATGCCGAGGCTGGCTGCCAATTCCTTCTGCTTGGCCGCGCTCTGGGGCACGAATTCATGCAGGGGCGGGTCCAACAGCCGAACGGTGACCGGCAGGCCGTCCATGGCCGCCAGGGTTGCCTTGATGTCGCTCTTCACAAAGCGGAAGAGCTTCTTCAGGACCGACACGCGCTCTTCGGCAGACTTGCTCAGGATCATCTTCCGGAGCAGGAAGAGAGGCTCATCGCACCCCTTACCGTAGAACATGTGCTCGGTACGGAACAGTCCGATTCCCTCAGCCCCGAAGGCGCGCGCCTTGCGGGCATCCTCGGCGGTTTCCACGTTGGCACGCACACCCATTGTGCGGAACTTGTCAACCAGTTGCATGAACTTCTGGAAGCGGGGATTCTCGGAGTTATCGACCAGCGCCACCTTGCCGCTGAAAACGGTGCCACGGCTGCCATTCAAGGTCACCATTGCGCCCTCTTTCAATACGACGGTGCCAACGGTGAGTTTCTTGGCATGCACATCCACATGCAGACCGCTTGCGCCGACGATGCAGCACTTGCCCCAACCGCGGGCAACCAAGGCCGCATGACTGGTCATACCGCCGCGGGCGGTCAGAATGCCCATGGCCGCGCGCATTCCCTCGACGTCCTCGGGATTGGTCTCTTCGCGAACCAGGATTACCGTCTTGCCCGCCTTTGCCCACTTCACTGCATCAGTGGAAGTGAACACGATCTGGCCGCAGGCGCCACCGGGACCCGCAGGCAGACCCTTGCAGAGGGCCTTGAGGACCGCTTCAGCCTTGGGGTCTACCACAGGGTGCAGGAGCTCATCCAACTGTTGGGGCTCCAGGCGCAGGACGGCGGTTTTCTCGTCGATCAGTTTTTCCGCGAGCATATCCATGGCCATGTTCAGTGCGGCGGTACCGGTGCGCTTGCCGTTACGGCACTGCAGCATGAACAATTTACCTTCCTGGATGGTGAATTCGATGTCCTGCATATCCTTGTAATGCTTCTCAAGCGTTTCGCGGATCTTGCAAAGCTGCTTGTAGATGGCCGGCATCTGGTCTTCAAGGGAGAGCAGGTGCTTGTTCTGGTCATTCTTGGTGTCGTTATTCAGCGGGCTGGGAGTACGGGTTCCGGCCACGACGTCTTCGCCTTGGGCGTTGATCAGCCATTCGCCGTAGAACTTATTCTCGCCAGTGGCGGGATTACGGGTGAATGCCACTCCGGTGGCGGACGTGTCGCCCATGTTACCGAAGACCATGGCCTGGACGTTGACGGCGGTACCCCATTCGTCTGGAATGCCTTCGATACGGCGGTAAGAGATGGCGCGTTTGCCGTTCCAGCTCTTGAACACAGCACCAACGCCGCCCCACATCTGATCCATCGGATCATCCGGGAACGCCTTGCCCAGCACCTTTTTGACGCGTTCTTTGAACTTCTCGCACAACCCCTTCAGGTCTTCGGTGGTCATGTCGGTGTCGGATTTATATCCCTTTTTGGACTTGAGCTCGTGCATGATGCCTTCCAGCTGCATGCGGATGCCTTTGCCCTCGGCGGGTTCAACGCCTTCAGACTTCTCCATCACCACATCCGAGTACATCATGATCAGGCGGCGATAGGAGTCGTACACAAAACGCTCATTACCGGTTTTGGCGACCAGACCGGGAATGGTCTTGGTGCAAAGCCCAACGTTCAAAACGGTTTCCATCATGCCGGGCATGGATTTGCGGGCACCTGAACGGCAGGACAGTAGCAGGGGATCCTTGGCATCACCGAACTTCATGCCCATTTCAGTCTCCACCTGGCGCAGGGCCACTTCCACCTCGGTGGTCAGGCTCTTGGGGAAACAGGATTTGTTCGCAAAGAAATCAACACAACATTCGGTGGACACGGTAAAGCCCGCAGGAACGGGAAGACCGAGAATACACATTTCCGCAAGGTTCGCACCTTTGCCGCCCAATAGGTTTTTATCACTGGCTCCGCCCTCGGTTTTACCGCGGCCGAAACTATACACATACTTTTTACTCGTCGCTGCCATACCCAATTACTCCTCTTTATTTTGACTCGCGTCGCAACCCGCGCCGCGAAACTAATCCTCTGCTGAAAAAAATAGATCTATCCTGATAATTCAATTGCAGTACCCCCGCAAACCAAACCTTCGGCAAAGTTCGGCCACGAAATTAATATCGTGACAGGTGTTCGCCGGATGCCTGCGGAATTGCAGACTGGACAACCGAACGTGAATCGCTACCATTAACCGTCGCAATATAAGGAAGGTAAAGATTCTCCGCAAGGGGTTTCTTGCAGATTTTTGAATAAAACTGAAAGGAAGTTGTTCTGTGAGCAAAATTATTGATGTAGTGGCTAATACGATTCGCGGTCTTGCGATGGATGGTGTGCAAAAAGCAAATTCGGGGCATCCCGGAATGCCCATGGGTATGGCCGATGTTGCGGCCGTCCTGTTTTTGAATCATCTGAATCATTGTCCGTCTCGCCCCGATTGGGCGAATCGTGATCGTTTTGTATTGTCCGGCGGCCATGGCTCCATGCTGCTTTATAGCATGCTCAATTTAACCGGATATGACCTGCCTCTCAGTGAGCTTGCCCAATTCCGGCAGTGGGGCAGCAAGACGCCCGGTCATCCAGAGTTTGGCCATACCCTCGGGGTAGAAGCCACTACGGGGCCCCTGGGTCAGGGCTGTGGGATGGCCACCGGTATGGCGCTGGCGGAGCGCATGATGGCCGCCCGCTTTAATTCCGGCGTGTTTACCCCGGTCGATCACCATACCTATGTGTTCTGCGGTGATGGCGACCTCATGGAGGGGGTCTCGCATGAAGCCTTCTCGCTCGCTGGCCATCTGGGGTTGAATAAACTGGTGGTGTTCTATGATAGCAACCGCATCACGATCGAAGGTGGTACCTCGTTGAGCTACAGTGACGATGTGCGCAAGCGTTTTGTGGGTTATAAATGGAATGTGCTTGAGATAGACGGCCATAATGTGGACGCGATCGATAAGGCCATCGTGACCGCCAAGGCTGAGAAAGAGCGGCCCACCCTGATCATCACCAACACCCATATTGCCCACGGATCACCGAATCTGCATGATTCCCATAAGGCGCATGGCGAACCCTTGGGAGCGGCGGAAGTCAAAGCAACGAAGAAGGCGCTGGGCTTGCCGGAAGACCAGGATTTCTATGTTTCGGAGCAGGTGCGCGAAGTGTTTGCTGTCCGCGCCCGGGAGTTGGAGGCCAAAGTGGTGGCGTGGGAAGCCAATTACAAGAAGTATGCCGCGACCTATCCAGATCTGGCCAAAACCTGGCAGGACTGCGCTAAACAGGAATTGCCGGCCGATCTCGAAAAAGCGATGCCGGTTTTTGAAAAGGCGGAGGCAACCCGCGTTTCCTCAGGTAAGGTGATGCAGGTTCTGGCCAAGTCCCTGCCCTGGTTCGTGGGGGGCGCGGCGGATCTGGCGCCAAGTACCAAGACCTTCCTGGATGGGCTTGGCTCGGTATTGCCCGGTAAGTTTGATGGACGCAATCTGCATTTCGGGGTACGTGAACTGGGAATGTCGGCGGTGTTGAACGGCATGCAGTTGCATGGTGGCTTCCGGGTGTTTGGAGCCACGTTCTTTGTTTTCTCCGATTACTGCCGGCCCACCATCCGGGTCGCAGCATTGATGAGCCTTCCCACGATCTATGTGTTCACGCACGACAGTTTCTATGTGGGTGAAGATGGCCCGACGCACGAGCCTATTGAACAAATCGCCAGCTACCGGTGCATGCCGAACGTTTCGGTGATCCGGCCTGCCGATCCCACCGAAACGGTTTCTGCCTGGATCGCGGCACTCAAAAATCAGTCCGGCCCTACACTCCTGTTGTTGACCCGTCAGAATCTGCCGGTGATTGATCGCAAGGTCTATCCCGCGGCCTCGAATCTTGAGAAGGGCGCCTATGTTCTGTGGCAAAGTGGTTCGGGAACACCTGACCTGATTCTCATTGGGACGGGCTCCGAGGTCAGCCTAGCGCTGGATGCGGCGAAGGAATTGGTCAAGGAAGGCAAGAATGTGCGCGTAGTGAGTATGCCCTCCTGGGATCTCTTTGAAAAGCAGAGCGCGGAGTATCGGGCACAAGTGCTGCCGATGGATTGCAAGAAACGCCTGGCGATTGAAGCCGGCAGCTCCATGGGGTGGGCAAAATATGTTGGATGCAAAGGCCGCACGTTGACTATCGATCATTTTGGCGCTTCGGCTCCCGCCGGAGTCCTGGCTGATAAATTCGGCTTTACCACAGCCAATGTGGTGAAGTTGGCAAAAGAGGTTTTGGGGTGATCCGGTTTTATTTGCTCTTTGCCGATGCTAGCTCTATCATACGCTCATGAAGGTTGCTTTATCACCTATTGAATCACAATTCGCCACGACTGACGAAGCTGAGGCTTATGAGCAGTGGTTTTGTGCAAAAGTCCAAACGTCATTGCGGTTAGCTGATAAACCTGATTCAATCCGTATACCCCATGATGAAGTAATGGCGAAGGCTCGCGCCCGAATAGAAACAAGGATTAAGGATAATGCAGCACGTCGTCTGGCTTGAAACGGCAAGCCAAGATTTATCCGAAATCCTTGGTTACATAGAGGAACGCAATGTGCTTGCAGCCTTAAATTTGCAAGAATCAATCGAGTGCGCCGTTTCTCAATTACCTTTTCATCCTTACCTCTATAGACTTGGTCGCGTCTCGGGTACCCGGGAGCTGGTCGTACACCCAAATTATCTGGTGATATATCGCGTTTGCGTTTCCTCCATTGAGATCATCAACATCTTACACTCCAGGCAGCAATATCCAGATTGAACACCACCTATGGCACGCTTCATCATTCATGGCGGGAAACGGCTCTCAGGAACATATGTTCCAAGCGGCAACAAGAATGCCGTTCTGCCGATGCTGGCGGCCTGCGTTTTGACGGAAAAGCCGGTGACTCTGGAAAACGTTCCGCTGATCGAGGACGTGCATACCATGCTCGAACTCCTGTCGGGTTTGGGCGTGGAGATTGGGGTTAAGGACCACACGGTCACGCTTTGCGCCAAAGGGTTGCGACGCAGCAAACTGGATCCTGTTTTATGTCGCAAGGTGCGGTCTTCCATTCTGCTTGCCGGCCCGATGGCGGCCCGTCTCGGCAAGGTCACGCTCTCTCCGCCCGGCGGGGATGTGATCGGGCGACGCCGGCTCGACACCCATTTTCAAGGGTTGCAGGCTTTGGGAATTGAAGTGGAAGGCGGCCAAAATTTCGTTTTCCGCCGGAAACGACTCGAGGGTGCGACCATGGTCCTCGACGAAGCCAGCGTAACGGCCACGGAAAATGTCCTGATGGCTTCAACTCTGGCCCGCGGGGAGACGACCATTTTCAATGCTGCCTGCGAGCCCCATGTGACGGATTTGGCCATACTGCTCAACAAGATGGGCGCCCAGATCTCCGGCATTGGCACCAATCGTCTGGTGATCAAGGGGGTAGAGACTCTAGGGGGCGCGACGCACAGAGTTCAACCCGACTACATTGAGATTGGTAGTTTTGTCGCCGCCGCTTCCGCAACGGGAGGCGACTTGCGTGTGACGGGCGTGGAACCGGAGCCGATGATGATTATCGGTAAAACGTTCCAGAAGCTGGGAATCAAAATTCAAATGGATGGAACCACGGTGTTGCTGCCGCCCCGTAGATCGTTACGGGTTACCCGGGATTTTGGCGGTGCCATTCCGAAGATCGAAGACGGGCCCTGGCCGAGTTTCCCTTCGGACTTGATGAGTGTCTCCCTGGTGGCGGCAACGCAGACGAAGGGTACGGTCTTGTTTTTTGAAAAGATGTTCGAAAGCCGGATGTATTTTGTGGACTACCTGATCGGCATGGGCGCGGGCGTGGTGGTGTGTGATCCGCACCGGGTGCTGGTAACGGGCCCTTCCCGTCTGCATGGCACCAACATGGCCAGTCCTGATATCCGTGCCGGTATGGCGCTTCTGATCGCCGCCCTCTGTGCCAAAGGGGAGAGCGTCATCCATAACGCCCAGACCATTGATCGCGGTTATGAGCGCGTGGAAGAACGCCTTCGCGTTCTCGGGGCCGACATCGTGCGGGAAAACTGAAACGAGACCATGTTTGACATTCACCAGGAACTGGAACGGCGCATTCTTCATGGACTGATCTGTGAGTGGAAGAATGCCGTGGGTTTTCTGTCACCCACGCTCAGGAGCCGACTGACACTCCCCGCCTTCGAGCTACGCGACTTCGAGAAGCGCTGGGCCGAATGGCATCGCGAACGACGCCTCATCGCTTTCAGCCGCAAATTAGTCCTGAACCATCGCTGGATGACTGTTCGCGAAGTGCTGCTCCACGAGTTGGCCCACCAGTTGACGGATGAGGTTCTCGGAGGAACCGACCAGCCGCATGGCGTACGGTTCCAGGAGGCCTGTCGCCTGCTGAATGCGGATCCACGTGCGGCCGGCGACTTCCCCTCGCTCTACGAAACAATCAATACAAGTGGGCTTGATGATAACGACCGGATCCTGCTGCGCGTGAAGAAACTGCTGGCTTTGTCGGAAAGCGCGAACCGGCACGAGGCCGAATTGGCCATGACGAAAGTCCATGAGACGATTGCCCGCTACAACATTGACCTGCTCTCCAGTCCGACAGGCCGGGCATACTGCAGTCTGTGTCTCGGCGAACCGCAATTACGGCAGTCGGCCGACGAATATGCCTTGAGTCGGTTACTACAGGACTACTATTTCGTTGAGGCTGTGTGGATATGCGCCTATGTAGTCGACAAAGAACGCATGGGCCGGATCCTCGAGATCAGCGGCACCACGGAGAATGTCAAGATGGCCGGCTATGTGTATGATTTTCTCAAAAGGACCATCAAGGACCAGTGGCGGGTTTTCAGGAAGGGGCGCGCCGGGACACCGGGCAGCAAGGTTGATTTTGCACTTGGTCTATTGAGTGGTTTCTCAGAGAAGCTGAAGACACAGGATCATAATCTCGAGAAGGATAGTCCCGCGACGTATGCGCTGATGAAGCGGGATGATGTTCAACTCACAACTTATTTGCGGACCCGGCATCCCCGGCTCCGGAAGATGTCCGGCTCCGGCCGCAGTATCGACGAACACGTCCACCGTGCCGGCCAGAAGGTGGGCCGCAATACCATCCTCACCAAACCCATCGAACACGGAACCGCCCGCCGCCGTTTCTTGTTGGGGTAAACGCAGGAACCACTTGGAGAAGGGCGAGGTTCGTCCGAGCCGTTGGTTGTGCCGGAATCAGAACAGCCGGAAGCACGGCCAGAGCGGGAGGGCCAGTAACTACCACTGGTGTTCGGCTCGGAATAGGGTGATGCATGTTGGGGGGAGACTCTTGAGAATTTCGGAAACCTGGCGGGATTCGCCTGGCAGCTTGAGAAAGGGTCTTACATCCGCCAGGGGCTGGACCACAAACCGGCGCTGGGCCCAGCGGGGGTGGGGGAGATCAAGGATGCCATCCGCTCGCGTGATGTTGCCTGCATAAAGTACATCAATATCAATCACCCGTGGCGCGTTCCGATCTTCCGTGCGAACCCGCCCCATGTCGGTCTCGATTTTATGAATGGCCTCTGAGAACGCTGAAAGATCCATGTCAGTCTCGATGATGACGACGGTGTTGAGGTATTGCAGGGTCTTGTATTCCGGCTTCACGTCCTCCGGTGCCGTTTCATAAATCGGCGCCTTGGCAAGAACCTGGACGCCAGGGAGCACGTCAATACGATTGGTTGCCTCCCGCAAATTTTCAAGTCGATGATCCAGATTGGATCCCAAGCTTAATCCGATTTCCATAAGAGCACTCCGTGGTAAAGTTGTTGAGTTGTCCGGTTGTTGAGTTGTTGAGTGGAATTTATCCCCAGCAACTTAACAACCCAACAACTTGACAACTGATTTCAGCGCAAGCCTAACACGTCCTGCATGTCGTAGAGGCCGGGTTTCTGAGTGACGAGCCAACTTCCGGCGTGGAGTGCGCCTTTGGCGAAAGCGTCCCGGCTGGTGGCGCGATGACTGATCTCAATGCGTTCCCCTTCTGTGGCAAAGAGGACGGTATGATCCCCGATGATATCTGCCGCCCGCAGGGCATGGATTCCAATCTGACCCTTAGGCCGTTCCGAACCCAGCCCCTCGCGACCATAGATGGCGACATCCCTGAAATTCTGATTCCGGCCATGGGCAACCTTCTCTCCGAGCCGCAGTGCCGTTCCGCTGGGCGCATCTTTTTTGAAACGGTGATGGGCCTCGGTAATCTCAACGTCGTAGTCCAAGCCTAGCGCCTTGCCCGCCTGTTCTACCAGGGCGAACAGGAGATTAACGCCGAGGCTCATGTTGGGGGCTGAGACGATGGGAATGACCTTGGTCGCCTGATCTACGACGGCGCGTTCGTCGGGATTCAGTCCCGTTGTGCCAATGACTACGGCTTTCTTGTATTCGACCGCATACTTGAGGGTCACGGGGACATTTTCGTGGAAGCTGAAATCAATGAGAACATCAGCAGCTTTGACTGCGGCGGCGATATCGCTGGAAATAAGCAAACCACTTTCGCCAACTCCGGCGATCAGGCCGATATCCTTACCGCACAATGGACAGGACGCCGATTCAACGGCCGCCACCAGTTGAAGCTGTGGCATCAATTTTGAACACCGCGCCAAAGCCTGCCCCATCCGTCCCGCTGCACCGACAATCGCTACTTTAATCATAATAGTACTCTCCGAATTAGATGAGGGTGAGAATAGGACGTATCGGCGGTGTCGTCAACGAAACAGGAAATCCAATCAGTATACTTCGTCATGTGTCCCTATGTTTACAGGGATGATGGTCTTCCCCTCGACAAGGAATTCGATTGTAATACGATAGGAAATGTTGATCGAAACGGAGTGGAGATCTTCGAGCGGGCCCTTGAGTTTGTGGAGGCGAAGGGAAGGATGGAACGGGTCAAGTTCCATTAACTCCAGAGTTTTCTCGTACTGTTTTAGCAGTGCGGGATGCTTGCGGATAAACTTTGCGGCACGTCGGGTATAACTATGCGTGAAAACAAGATTATAGTTCATCCTGAATCCGTTGAATGTGCCCCTTGATCGTGGTGTCAGCAATACGCCCGGCATGATAGTCGGCACGCGCTTCACGTACGGCTCCTGAAAGCTCCAATTCGCGTAGGGCGTCATATTTTTCGACGGTCATCACTACATAGCGGCTTTTGCCGTGAACGGTGATAATGGCCTCGCCATCCTGACGCAAAACAGACGGAAAGGCCGAGACACCTCTACGTTTAAGATCAGCAGCAGTTAAAGTACTCATATGAACCTCATTAACAATATCATTAATAGTACTAAAGCTTGTCCTCTTCGTCAATTCTGTCAGCATGATTCATGTCATAAGATGTTGGTGGTGTTAGTATTGCATTTAGAATTCTTCTGTCAGTTATAGGCAACTGACAGGAGTAATTTTCGCAGATATAGGCGGTGGCTTTACCGTCAACCATGCAGACATTTTTCAAAAAAGGTAAGTATTGTGCCAGAAATGCCTGCCCGGTTTCGCCCTCTGCCAGCAGCAGGACCTTGTTGGGAATGAAGCGTGAATGAACTTCCCGCAGGAGCGTCCGGGTGTCGGTTGCTTCCGGGAGCCCGGCGATAATGATCTGCCTGGGAGTGGTGAGCTGAAAGTCGAGCGCCACAAGCAACTGTGGCATGGCCGACGGGGTATGTTGTAGCCGATTACAGAATGTGGAGAACAGTCGCCCGGCACGGGCACGATACACTTGGCTGTCAGTCATCTGGGCGAGACGCAACAGATTCAGTGCGGAAACCGAATTGGATGATGGTTCGGCGCTGTCATAGTCCTCCTTCATCCGTAACAAGATGCTCGGGTCGCTGGCGTCGGTGCTGAAATAGCCGCCAGCTGAGCTATCCCAGAATAATTCATCCTGCTTGCATTGTAATTCAATGGCCCGCTTCAGCCAGTTTACATCAAATGAAGCCTCATAAAGATCGATCAAGCCCTGAATGAAAAAAGCATAGTCATCTGCAAAACCATAAACCGATGCAGCTCCCGCCCGGTAACAGCGCATGAGCTTGCCGCTCCCGGGGTGTGAAAGATGTGAGTCAATAAACGTGGCCGCCCGAAGTGCGGCAGCCAGGTAACGGGGTTCGTCCAGACATTGCGAGGCGCGGGCAAAAGCTGAGATCATCAATCCGTTCCAGGCCGTTAACGTTTTGTCGTCCAGATGCGGCCGCGGGCGCACGACCCGGATCCCCAGAAGTTTCTGGCGGGCGGTCGCAAGTGCAGCGCGGATGGTATCTGGCGACTTTCCGAATTTCTTGCCGGCCTCCTCCGGAGTATGACGAACGATGAGGATGTTCTTGTTGTGAAACTCGTTCTGGGGATCGCTCTCAACGTTCCCATCAGGATTAACGCCATAGTAAAAATTGAAAATCTCCGCATACTCATGACCCAGTACAGTGACGATTTCCTGGTGCGACCAGACATAAAACGCGCCCTCGGCGTGTTCTGCTGGATTGCCCGGGACAGGACTGTCCGCATCCTCGGCGCTTAAAAATCCACCCTCCTTGCCAGTCAGGTCGCGCAAGACGTAATCCAGAATATCCCGAGCCACTTCTGCGTAAAACACGTCATGGGTGATCTGAAAAGCGTCCAGATACGAGCACACGAGCTGTGCCTGATCATAAAGCATTTTCTCGAAGTGGGGAACGTGCCATTGGGTGTCAACGGAATAGCGGTGGAAACCGCCGCCGAGATGGTCGTGGATTCCGCCCTCCGCCATTTTGCGGAGCGTGAACAGGCACATCTCGAGTGCGTCCTGTGTGCCCGTCTGCCCTGCGCCCTGTCGCAGGGTGCGGGCGTGGTAGCGCAGCATGAAATTAAGGGCGACAGGACGGGGGAATTTAGGGGCATTGCCAAAGCCGCCATTATGAGGTTCATAGGTGATCTTGAGTTGCTGGTAGCCTTGTTCAAGAAGTGCAACCGCGGGCGCGCTGCCTTCATCGGCATGGAAAGCGGCCAATTGTTGTAACTGCCGGGTTACATCATCGGCAGAGGTGATAATTTTAACCTTTTGTTCCCGCCAGGCCTTGGCGATTTGCAGCAGCAGGGATTTGAAGCCTGGCCGGCCCCAGCGATCTTCGGGTGGATAATACGTTCCGCCAATAAAGGGCTTCAAGTCGGGGGTGAGCCACACACTCATGGGCCAGCCGCCTCCGCCGGTCGTGGCTTGCACGTAAGTCATATAAACACGATCCACATCAGGCCGCTCTTCGCGGTCTACCTTGATGGAGATGAAATGATCATTGAGGATGGCCGCGACCGCCTCGTTCTCGAAAGACTCATGTGCCATGACGTGGCACCAGTGGCAGGTTGAATAGCCTACTGACAAAAAAACGGGTTTTCCTTCACTCCGCGCTTTCGCGAAAGCAACCTCACCCCAGGGATACCATTGAACCGGGTTGTGGGCGTGCTGGAGAAGATAGGGGCTCGTTTCGTCGATCAGGCGATTCGTGTGCATCAGAAAGGGTTTCTATCAAAGGGATATGAGGGGCGCTGTCCCTTGAATTGCCAATCCATAAAATCAAGAAAAACGCTCCAGTCTGCCAGGTCATGGGCATGGCCGCCTTCCCGGTAAGCGATGCCAATTTTCTCCTCAGCCTTGAGGAAGCGGTAGACTTCCCTCGCGGCCAGATAGGTTTGCCAGGTTCCGGTCGGATTTGCCCAGAGATCCCCTAGCGCTTCAGTTGTCAAGAGCGCGCGCGGGGCAATCAAGGCCTTGAGATAATGCTGGTCAAACGGGAGTTCGGATTCCCGCCCCAGATACTCTTTTAAGGTCGGACCATACCAATAGGGAAAGCCGCGCAGACAGTCGGCCAGGGTTTCGGATTGGGGGCCTTGGATTTTGTAGGAGCCTGCTCCGCCCGCCCCCGAATTGTTGGCCGCCGTGAGGGCAATGCGTTCGTCGGTGGCCCCTGCCAGTAAAACCGTTTTCCCGCCGCGCGAATGCCCGGTGACAGCGATCTGGTCTGCCCTGACAAGACTCATTTTGACCAGGGCGTCAATGCAGCGGTGATAGCCCCAGGCCCAGGCGGCAAGGGCCCCGTAGGTTCCTTCAGGATAAACCCGGTAGAGACCCGAAACGCGCTCGGAGTTGTTGATGTCTGGAGCAAGTTCAACGCGGTTGAATTGGGCCAGAATCGCGCCCCGGCTCAGGACTTCCCGTGCGACTTCATCGGTGGCATAGCGCCAGCAGGTGTCGCCGGTAAGGACGACGGGGAAGGGGCCATTTCCCGGCGGTATGAGTGTGGTCATGAGGAAGCTGAACTTGCGATCCAGTCCAATGATGATCCGCCAGGAGATAAAACGACTACCTTCAGGATTTTGAATTGTGGTCGTGTGAAGCTCCTCTGCATAACAGCAGTCCGGTTTAGGTGGGAGTCCGCCGTATTCAATCCCTACGATCAGATCTTGCATCTCGCTACGGCGTTTGAGCCAGCTCGCAGGTGAAGTGACTGGGGTACCATTCCGGAAATGAAACAGGTCACGTAATACTGGGTCAGGTTTCAGGTTCATTGGTTTTCAACTTTCAACTCGTAACTTTCAACTCGTAACTCGTAACTAAAAATGTTCCTCATGCATGATTCCGAAGTTTGAGCTCCAGCGGGTGAGGATCAAGATAATATTGTTCCTTCAAATACTCGATGCCGTGCTTAAAGACGTAATGGCGCAGCATGGTAACAGGAACAATCAACGGGAGCAGGCCTTTGTGGTATTGGGTGATAATGTCGGCCAATTCCTTCCGGTCTGCGTCGTCAGCCTTCCCTCTTAAGTATCCGGCCATGTGTTGGAGGATGTTGGTATGCTTCGGGACAGTGGCCAGAATTTTCAGAGCGCGCATTAATTTGGCTTCATAGATGGGGCTGTGAGCACGCGCTTGCGCAGGTTTGAGCGTCGCTAGCTCGCGCCCCATTTCCCGCATGAGGGATTCGTGATGAGCTTGAATGAGCAGCTTGTTCCGGGCGTGGAACGTCATGAGTGCCGCCAGGGTAGGGGCGGTACTGACGGCCTTTCTGAAACGCCAGAGTGTAAAAACACGTTCAATGAAGTTCTCGCGCAGATCCGGGTCATTCAGCCGGCCCTCATCCTCGCAAGGTAATGTGGGAAAATGGTCCATGAAAGCCTTGGCAAACAGGCCAGCTGACTTGCCGCCCACCATCCCTTTGTCAGTATAGACCTTGACGTTCTCCATGCCGCTACTGGGTGAACGGGATTTGAAAATGTAGCCGTAGAGACCCTCCTGCTCCAGTTCGGTGACCCGGCGCGCGGCCCATTTCAACATGCGTTCGGTGTGGTCGATTTCGGTACGGGTTGTCATGAGTCGTGGATTGGCAGGATTGCCGACCAGCCGCATCGACTCACGTGGAACGGTCAGCCCGCATTCGACTTCAGGGCAAACTCCGACGAACTCAAAATACTGACCCAGCGTATCCGTGATGAAATGGTCATGCTTATGCTGGCCGTCATACCTGACCGGTTGACCAAGCAGGCAGGCACTGACACCGATCCGGATTTTTTCAAGTTCTGCCATAGGATCCCTGCTTACGTAGCAGTTAATCTTGTTTATTTCGTTCCCGGCGTAACCGGAAGCAACAGTGCCTTCTCGATGGCCGCAATGATGTTCTTGTCTTCGGGAGTCGTCCGGCTGCCAAAGCGGTTGAGGATATGGCCGTCGCGTCCGATCAGGAACTTGTTGAAGTTCCAGGCGATCTTGCCGCTAAATTCCGGGTTTGTCGATTTGTCGGTCAAGTATTTATAGAGAGGGTGGATATCCCCGCCTGTGACCACAATTTTTTCAAACATGGGAAACGTCACGTGAAATTTCGAAGAGCAAAACTGGGCAATCTCCTGATTACTGCCGGGCTCCTGGAAGAGAAAATCATTGGAGGGGAAACCTAAAACGACCAATCCGCGATCCTTATAGGTTTCGTAAAGTTTTTGTAAGCCGGAATACTGAGGGGTGAACCCACACCGACTGGCAACATTGACGATCAGCAAAACCTTACCTTTATATTCCGAAAGGGAAGTTACGGTTCCGTCGATCTGCTTCATATTGAATTCATAGATGCTACTCATGGTGTTGGTCTCCTTTTGTTGTCCCTGCACGACGTTCGCCAGGAATAATCCCGGAATAACGAGCCGGAGGGCTTTAAGCAGATTGTGTCGTGTAAATGATTTCATAACTGTCACTCCTCCTTGTCAGACTTGCTGATGAAAAGTATGTTGCATGAGCGTTTCATGGGATCCAGGACTATCAGCGTTCACCGGCTTGCGCTGGACGTAAGTTCCGTCAGGTTGCATGTCCCAGGCGCTGCGTTGGTCGGACAGGTGTGTTTGCAGGATCCAATGAAGTTCCGTTTTTAGTGCCCTATCCTCAATAGGGGTAATCGCCTCCACCCGACTTTCCAGATTACGGTGCATCCAGTCGGCGGAACCAATATAATACTCGCCATCAACCTCCTGCTCTGCGCCATTCCGGAAATGGTAAATTCTCGAGTGTTCAAGGAATCGGCCGATGACGGAGATTACCCGGATATTTTCGCTGAGGCCCGGCACCCCGGGTTTCAAGGTGCAGAATCCCCGCACGATAAGATCCACCGTGACCCCCGCCTGGCCAGCCGCATACAGGGCAATGCAAATATCCCGGTCTTCCAACTGATTCATCTTGGCAAGAATATGCGCAGGGCGTCCGGCCTGGTGATGCTCGACCTCCCGCTCAATCATCGATAGGAATCGACGCTTCATATTGGCTGGAGCGATCAGGAGCTTGCGGTAGTCACCCTTACGGTTCCGGCCGGTCAGGTAGTTGAAAAGATCAGCAATATCGGCCGTCAAGTCCGGCCGGCAGGTTAGGAGACTGGTGTCCACATAGAGTCGCGCGGTTTGCCGATGATAATTACCCGTTCCGATATGGGCATAGCAACGTGACTCGCCGCTCTCGCGACGGACCACCAGAGTGGTTTTGGTGTGGGTTTTCAGGCCTTCTACCCCATATACGACATGCACACCGGCACGTTCCATTTTCTGGGCGAGGACAATATTCTCGTGTTCATCAAAACGGGCCTTCAATTCAACCAGGCAGGCCACTTGCTTGCCTGACTCCGCCGCCCGGATGAGTAACGGCACAAACGGGCTGTCCTTGCCGGTTCGATACAGAGTCATTTTGATTGCCAGCACATCGGGATCGGCGACGGCATCCTTAATCAGGCGCAAGACGGTGTCATCAAACGATTCATAAGGATGATGCACCAGGAGATCTCCCGCCCAGATCACATCAAAGATCCGCGAATCCTCACCTTGGAGTCGGCGCGGAACCAGCGGGGTCCAGGGCTTGAACCGGAAATCAGGGAACGGCAATGCGGCAATGTCCCGCAGGCTACGGTATTCCACCAGGGCGGGCATCTCGTAAACATCCTCCGCCCCGAGTTCAAGGGCTTCCATGAGGATCAGTCGGTTGATGGGGTCGGCCCCCTGCGGACATTCCAGCCGAACAACGCATTCCATGCGACGCTGGCGGACTTGCTCCTCGACCGCCTGAAGCAGATCCTCGACATCATCAAGATCGGCATCCACCTCCGCATTCCGGGTCACCCGGAACGGCATGACGCCGCTTATCTTCATGTCGGGGAACAGGCGATCAAGATGATGGGAAATTAAATCCACTAGCGACACAAACCGATACGCCCCCTTGAATCCCGCCGTTTCGATCCGGATCCATTGCGGCAGGGTATCAGGGATCTTCACCCGGGCGAAAGAGCTTGCCCCGGTGGAGGGGTCGTTCAAGGTGATAGCAAGGGAGAGCGAGAGATTGGAGATGAAGGGGAAGGGGTGCCCTACATCCACTGAGAGAGGGGTCAGAACGGAGAACACGGTTTTATCGAAAATGACAGTGGCGACGCGCTTTTCCTCATCCGTCAGTTTATCCCACCCGAGAAGGTGAATTCCCTGCGCTGCCAGAGCGGGCTTGATGGTGCGGTGATATCCTTCAGCTTGCTGGTTCAGCATTTCCTGAATGGTGACATGGATGGCGTGCAGGAGGCCTTCGGAAGTCTTTTCGCCAGTTGAATCTAAATTTTTAGCGCCAGTCCAGATTTGCTCGCGTAACCCGTAGACCCGCTTCATCACGAATTCATCCAGGTTGGACGTAAAGATCGCGAGGAAGTTGACCCGTTCCAGCAGCGGGGTCCGCTCATCCAGGGCCTCGCTCAACACGCGCCGGTTGAACTCCAACCAGTTTAAATCGCGATCCAGAAAACGCGATCCGGGTGCGGGTTTGTTACGGCTTCTTCGGGGTTTAGGTTTTGGAGCGCTCATACCCCCGGCACATCCCCCATGCAGGTTCCCACCAGTCGGGCCGTCTTCACCCATGGGTGGTTGGTCGGTACATATTTGACGATGCCGGCGACTTTTTCCAACGGGACCGGAATACACTCTTCGCCTCGTACGGCCACCATCACGTTATAAGTCCCTGCCAACAGCAACTCTCCCGCCTTGGTGCCCAATCGTGTGCAGAGGAGTCGGTCAGCTGCAGAAGGCGTTCCTCCGCGCTGGACATGTCCCAGTGAGGTTACCCGCGCCTCGAGGCCGGTTAACTGCTGGATATGCCGCGCCACCCGACTCGACATCGGCTCTTGAACCAGGTGGATGCCATTGGTGTCAATACTCGGGGCGAACGGGTCCGGTTTCTTTTTCCCCGACTTCAGCCCTTTTGCCAACGCCTTGGCTTCATCTTTAGAAATGGCCCCCTCCGCAATGGCAACAATTGAGAATCGTTTACCCTGGTGACGGCGGTTACGGAGATGTTCTGCGATAACATTGAGGTCATACGGAATCTCCGGAATCATGATGACATCCGCGCCGCCGGCAATTCCGGCCCCGAGGGCCAGCCATCCCGCCGCATGCCCCATGATTTCGCAGACAATGACGCGATGATGGCTGGTGGCGGTGGTATGAAGCCGGTCAATGGCTTCGGTCGCGATGCCGAGTGCGGTATCATATCCGAACGAAATATCGGTCAGGGCGACATCATTGTCGATGGTCTTGGGCAGCGTCAGTACATTGATGCCGCCCGATTTGTGGAGATGCAGGGCATTCTTCTGGGTTCCACCGCCGCCAAGGCAAACGAGACAGTCTAATTGCAACCGGCGGGCATTGGCGATGGCGACATCGGTCATGTCCATAATCTTGTTGCCCATCTTCATCTTATGGGGCTTGTCGCGGCTGGAGCCCAGAAAGGTTCCGCCAAGCGTCAGGATTCCACTTACTTGGAGATCCTCAATCGGAATGGTACGGTTTTCAACCAGGCCCCGGAATCCATCAAGAATCCCGATGACCTTCATGTCATGGTGGAGTGCGGCCTTGGCGACGCCGCGAATGGCTGCGTTTAATCCCGGGCAGTCCCCGCCAGAGGTCAGGATTCCAATGCAACGAGCACGTGTTTTTTTGGCCATGATAATGTCCTTTCCGTCGGGGAGCCATGATGGCGGCCCAAGTGGATAAGACCAAAAAGAGGGGGGCATATCAACCTTAGGATTGTGGCTCAACGGTATGACGCACAATTTTCCCCTCGATCAAGTAGATTAAATCTTCGGCAATATTTGTTGCATGATCACCGATCCGCTCCAGATGGCGGGCGATATGCATGAGTTTGAGCAAGGGTTCCAGGTGATCAGGCCTGCGGGTAATCTCCGCCTTGAGGCGGGCGGCCATCGCCCGGTTCAAGGCATCCAGTTCCGCATCCGCCAAACGTATTCCACGCGCTGCCGCGACATCGACGTTAACAAAGGCATCCAGTACTTTTTTTAACATCTGCTGCGACTTGGCGGCCATTTCGCCCAGTTGCAGCGGAATGACAATGGGCGGCATATCGCATAAGAGTAGCGCGCCTTGGGCAATGTGGGCCGCAAGATCACCAATTCGCTCAAGGTCATGATTAATTTTCAAGACGGCAATCAGATACCGGAGATCAGCGGCCACGGGTTGATGTAAGGCCAGAATTTTAAGGCACTCTTCCTCAACGTTGACTTCCCGGGTGTTGGTCTGGGTTTCGTGATCTATAACGGACCTCGCCAGGGCGGCATTGCGGGTCTCTACCGCGCGAACAGCATCCGAGACCGAGTCCTCAACATTGGCGCACATCTCAAGAATCTGCAGCTTCAGTTTGTCAATCTCACGTTGAAAATGAATTCTCATAATACCTCTTTCATCAACCAATAACATCACCCTCACCCCAACACTCTCCCCTCAAGGGAGAGGGAGTTATTTGTCTGTTTCCTCTCCCCTTGAGGGAGAGGATCAAGGTGATGGGTTTCTTCTCACCCGAATCGGCCTGTAATATAATCTTCCGTCTGTTTTTCTCTGGGCTTGGTAAACATGGCCGTCGTTTGCCCATACTCAATCAATGATCCTTCATACATAAAGGCGGTCAAGTCTGATACCCGCGCCGCCTGCTGCATGTTGTGGGTCACAATGATAATGGTATATTTCCCGCGCAGATCATCTATCAAGTCCTCGATTTTCAAAGTGGCCCGTGGATCCAGTGCCGAGGTGGGTTCATCCATCAACAGGACTTCAGGATCCACGGCCAGAGCCCGTGCGATACAGAGGCGCTGCTGTTGGCCCCCGGATAACCCCAGCGCATTCTGTTGCAGGCGATCCTTGACCTCATCCCATAACGCCGCCCCGGTCAAACTGCGTTCGACAATCTCGGCCAATTCATTCTGGTTAACCTGCCGGTGGAGACGCGGGCCATAGGCCACGTTGTCAAAAATCGATTTCGGAAAGGGATTCGGCTTCTGGAAGACCATGCCGATCCGCCGACGCAGGGTGACCACGTCAATACTTGGTGAATAAATGTTTTGGCCGTCAAAAAGTAATTCACCGTCCGTCCGGCAACCCGGGACGAGGTCATTCATCCGGTTCACTGCCCGCAGCAAGGTGCTTTTGCCGCAGCCGCTGGGGCCGATGATGGCGGTAACAATCCCGCTACCGAAAGACAAGTGGACATTTTTGACTGCCTGATTGGTCCGGTAATAAACAGAAAAGTCAGAGGCCTGAACATGGGCGACTCCATCTGGTACTTTTTCCAGCCGTTCCTTATCCATTGCATTTTCAAAGTGTTTCATTTTGGAACTCCTCTCATCCTCTCAGCCGCTTAGCAACCCGGGCCCGCATCAAAATGGCCGCCAAGTTTAACAAGAGCACCAGCGTGACAAGCACCAGTACAAGCCCGTACTGGACATGTCGGATCTCATCCATAGCCTCATGTTCAGTTGCCAGGTTATAAATGTTCCAGGAAAGTGCGGGTGTCGGATGGCTGAACACCTGCCACAGGGCAAGGGGTTTGCCAACGCTGACTGCCGCCGTAAAAATAATCGGGGCCGTTTCCCCGGCCGCGCGGCCCATGCTGATCACAATGCCAGTAAGAATCCCCGGTAATGCGGCAGGGAGAATAATCGTCATGACCGTGTGCCAGCGTCCGGCGCCCAGACTCAGGGCGGCTTCCTTGTAGGTTCGGGGCACAGACAATATGGCCTCCTCCGAGGCACGAATCACGGTCGGGAGAATCATCAGCGCCAAGGTCATGGATCCCACCAGGACACTTTTAGAATGCGACACACCCAACGTGTTAATGAAGAAGGCGAGGCCAAACAGACCGAAAACGATACTTGGTACTCCCGCCAGAGTGCTGATGCAGGTCCGCAGAAAACTTACGAAGGCGTTCTCCGGAGCGTATTCGGTCAAATAGATAGCCGCAATCAAACCCATGGGGATGGCAAAGAGCATCGCGCCAACCGTCAGATATAATGTGCCCAACAACTCGGGCCAGATGCCTCCAAAGAAATGCGAGTCAAAGGATTCATCTGTCAGAAATTGCCAATACACCGTCTTGCGGGGTAGCAGCATACGGTCGAGATTCTTCTCGAGATACGGGAAGAGGGCCGCCAGAGAGGTACCGGCAAAATCATCGACCCGTGGCTGCATGACCTTCACGCTTCCCCGTTCAGGATGACTGTAGTCCCATTCTTCGCGGAACATTACACGGGCCAGTTTGACCTGGGCCCGGTCCCAGCGGGTCTGCCCGAATTGATCCCGCATGAGCATCGGACGCTGAGTGCCGGGGGCCGGCCCCAAAAGGGCATGGAGTGCTTTCTTAAGTTCCTTGAAGGATGGCATGACTTTTCGCCGTTCGGCGGATGGCATGGTTTCCAGTTGTTTTTCAAACTCTGACATCATTTGGAAGACCGGTTCCCGCGCGGTTCGTGCGGAGGCGATTTCCGCTTCGATTTCCGGCCGGTTTCCCCGCTCAAACTTTTCCATCATCAGCCGGCGGTGTTCCACTGTGCCGGTAAAGAAAATGGCACCCACGCCACGGACAAACATAGGGGCCAGCAAAATGAGTAGTGCGGAGGTCATCAACACAATCGCCAGCACCCCCGAGGCGGTGAAGGAACGGTCCAGCATTTTTCGGGTTTCCAGGTGCATGGCTTATTTCCCCACTTTCCGGCGGGTGCGTCGTACACCCCATTCGCTGACCAGATTACAGATAAACGAAAACACCAGAAGGCAGAGCGCCATGGCGAAAAGCACATGGAAACGGGAGGAACCGGTGGCCTGGTCAGCCTCGCCCATATCTCCTGCGATGGTGGCCGTAAGGGTGCGGACCGGTTGGAGCATGTTGTACCAGGGTTGTGGAATCTGGGCGGCATTACCCGAGGCCATCCACACCACCATGGTTTCGCCTACGGCCCGCATCACGCCCAGAAGGACAGCCGCCATGATGCCGCTGCCCGCCGCCGGAAGAATGATTCTGAATATGGTTTCAGATCGCGTGGCTCCGAGCGCATAGCTTCCTTCCCGCAGCTCGCGGCCAGTGGCCTGAATGGCATCTTCGGCGACGCTCACCACGGTAGGCAAGGCCATGATGCCCAAGATGATCGAAACATTCAGCGCGTTGGTGCCGCTGCTGACTGTGATTCCACCCAGTAACACGCTGAGTTTCCAGAGGCCCCAGAAGGTAGCCACGCCCAAACTGGCTATTAACGCCCATCGCAACCAGAACCGGAGGTTCGTTGCCAGTCGATCCGTTAACAGGTCGCTGATCACAACGATAATAAGCACAGACAACGGTGTGCCGATGATCCAGCCCGCTACCTGGAGAATATGCCCACCGCGCTCCTGCAGGAGGGGCGCAAAAACAACCAGAGCGAAAAACCCGTAGGCGACCGAGGGAATGGCCGCCAGAATCTCAATCACCGGCTTGACCACTTGCCTTACTGAAAATGGAAGAACATCACTCAGGCATACTGCGGCCGTGATGCCAAGAGGGACGGCCACTAGCGCCGCCCCGAGCGTCACCAGACCGCTTCCAATAAAAATGGCTAGAGACCCGAATTCCGGGGCCGCCGCCGAGGGATACCAGTGGGTGCTGGTGAAAAACTGTTTAAAGCCCTGCAATTGGAAAAAAGGCAGGGCATCTCGTGCAATAAAATAGAAAATAAACAATACCGCAAACGTTGAAAGAGAGGTAATGGCCAATAGGAAGCCCGATCCCAGAAACCCCATCAAACGTTGCTGCCGCCGGGCGCGATGGCTCAACAACAGAGATGAGCCCTCACGCCCGGTGGCAGCTGTTTCAGATTGGATCGAACTCTTAACCATAATGCTTTCAAATGGCTATTGGTTATTCGGTATTTGCTATAGGGTAAGTCCCAATAACTCGTAACGAATAACCAATAACCTTCGCCTTCCGGAGAAACTACTTCACCGGAACATAACCGGTATCTTCGATGATCCGCCTGCCTTCTTCGGTCTTGCACAGGTTCACGAAGTCATACAGGGCTGTTCCCTCTTTCGGCCGACCGTTCGTGTACATGTACAGCGGGCGGGCAATCGGATACGTTTTTGCGATCACCGTTTCGGGTGTAGGGGTGATGCCGTTGACCTGCAACGTCTTAACCCCCTCCGTGAAGGCAAGCCCGACATAGCCGATGGCTGCTTCGGTGCTCAGAACGCGCTGGCGAATGGCGCCACCGCTGCCAACATATTCCGCTCCCCCCATCAGTTTGGCATCCATCAGCACCAGGGTGTTGAAGCTTTCGTAGGTGCCGCTGTTGGTGTCACGGCTGATGACCACGATCTTCTGATCCTTTCCGCCAAGCTCTTTCCAGTTGGTGATCTTTCCCGTGTAGATATCCCTGATTTGCTCAATGGTGAGATTGCCGCGAGAGTTCGAGGGATGTACGATGACCGCCAGACCGTCCAGCGCCACGACATTCTCAATCGCGAGCACGCCGGCTTCCTGTGCGGCCTTTTTCTCCGAGTTTTTCATGGGGCGTGACATCGTGGCAACGTCACAGGCTGCGTTAATCAGGCTCTTGGCCCCATTCCCGCTACCGGATTCGCTCACTGTAATGTTCACCCCCTGATGTTTGCCCATGTAGTACTCGGCAAACGCCTTTGCCACCGGTCCAACTGTAGTTGAGCCGTCCACCACAATCGAATTAGCGTCTCCGGCCATCGCCGCCCCGAGACCCATTCCCACCACCGCCATCATCGTCATCACTTTATTAATCTTTTTCATGTATTTTTCCTTCGCGTCTCACATCTTACGTCTCACGTCTTACACCTCAAAACGCCGCCACCAGATCCAACTGCATGCGGTCATAATCCGTTCCGCCTTTGGCGATTCCTTTATCATCCTTGAAATAAGCCGCACCCAACTGGAGGTTCTTCATGACCTGGTACTTGGCATAGACCTTGTGGCCCTTGCCGTCGGTACCGCCGCCCCAACGATCGGAATCCGTCCACATTCCCAGCGTGGCATCCTTTTCAAGTTCGGTATAGCTGTAGCCAGCTTCAAAAGTGCCAATCCGCTTGGCCTTACCCACTGAAACACCATACAGATGGCCTTGATCGAGGGTGTCGGCATCGGTGTTGGAGAGCTCCTGGGCGAAGATCGAGACCGGGACGCCGGCGACCCACATATCAAGTGAGGCGAAGTACACCACAGGGGTGAATTCCGTCGCCCATGCCTTGTTGGTGGTCGTTCCGCTGACCGTTCCTTTTTTGGTGCTGTTACCATAGCTGTTGTTCTTGCCTTCCCAGTCAATCACGTCATATCCCTGCATGTTCTGGAAGCCGTAGTAGCTGGCACCCACCGTCAGGGCCACTTCGGGAATGAACTGGAATTTCAATGCGCCCTGACCGGCCAACAGTTGAGCCGCATCCTTGCTATCGCGTTCCTGAATCCAGATATACCCGGCGTTACCGTAGGCCGTAACCACGTCATTACCGGTCTGGCCTTTGAACGCCAATCCTTCGGGAGACAGGTCGCCATCCCAGATCAGGTCGTCATTCATGGTGATGAAGGGATTCTTCATTTTGCCAGCGTAAGCGTGCGCCTCAGTCGTGGTCGCATCACCCAGGAAGCTATAGTCAATATAAGCCATATCCAGCTTCATATCCTTTTTCTGTCCGCCGTCACCGAGGGTCTGGTTGCCTGAAATGGGGTCATTCCCCCCAGTTGAAAGGCCGATCACCGCCTTGGTTTTATCGTTTACCTTGGCTTCAGCCGCGAGCCTGGCGCGAACCCGGTCGCGTTGACGTGTATAGGTTTCCTTGTCCGCATTTTTCTTGGCATCGTCGTTGATCGTCTCGTACCGGTACCGGAAGTCGCCCTTGAGGGTGATAGAGTCCGCCCAGGTTTTCGAGGCTGGAGCCGGAGTCGCCGCGGGCGCATTGCTTTCCGCCGCCAGGCACGTCCCGCTCACACCTGCCATCAAAACTAATCCCGCCATCACTTTCTTCATATCCTTGTTTCTCCTTATTGTTAGTTGTCTGTTCATGGCGGCCATTAAACAAAACCCGTGTAAGAAGAAGATGAGCGGCAGGTTAGAAAATGGTTAGGGCTTTTGGGGGTAAAAACTGGCCCGCCCACGATTGACAGAGACACCTGAAAAAACTACGGTTGTAACTTGCCGGTAGTGGTTATGCAATTCAAGGGAAACACCATGCAGACCAACGTGAATAAAAGCCGCTCAGATTCTGTCGAGGCCACGGCCCGACGAATCCTGAATGCGCAATTACTATTGATGGAGGCTAATGCTGAGCGCGCTGCCCGGATACACAGTGTTAAAGCCGTCCATGACCTGCGGGTGGCGATCCGGCGTTTCCGTGTCGCTTTACGCGTCTTTGGCGATCTGATGCCGCATACGGTGGTGAAGCGGCTCCGGCGGCGGTTTCAATGGTTGAGCCATCAATTGAGCCCGATCCGGGACGCCCAGGTTTGGCATGGTTGGTTGGCGCGAACCGTGGGGCGGAGAAAAGCGCCACTTCCCGCGGAATTGCATCAATGTGTGAAGGAGGCGGAGACAGCCTGTCTAGAACAAGTCCAGACCCTTGATCAGGTCTTGAAGGGGGCGCCTTTCAGGGTAACTCGAAAATGTTGTCAGCGGCTACGCTGCGATCGGTCTGCCCGCCCTTTTCTGGCGGGAAAGTTGCATCGGGCGTATGAGCGCCTTTGTCGGGCCGGAGTGTCACTTGTTGACGCAAAGGGGGAGAAGGTCCATACCCTGCGTCGCCGTTGCCGGCGCCTCAGATACCTATCGGAATTCGCTGAGCCCATGTTAGGCAGGTCTGTTCACAAACTGACCCACCATCTAAAGCACGTATCCACTGCGCTTGGTGAACGGCATGATGCGGAAGTCCAGTTACGGATATTGAATGACATGGAAAGGCCGCCCGAAGATCTTTGCAAGATGGTGACCCGCCGGAAACACGAAGCGCGAACTAAGTTTACTAAGGCCTGGAGGAAGCTTATGGCTTCGCATTTCAGGCAGCGCGTTCTGGCGGAATTGCAGGCAGCAAAGCAAGAAGGGACGGGAATATGAAAATCTATCTTTTGCGGCATGGAAGTGCTGTCAGCGTCGGTGAACAGGGCGTGTGTACTGATGAGGAGCGGATGCTTACAAAGGAGGGGCGGGAATGTACCGCGACCGTCCTCCGCAGATTGCGTAAGGTGTGTAAGCTGCAGCAGATATGGACGAGTCCGCTCGTCCGGGCACGGGAGACGGCTGAAATTGCCAGTGAGATTCTTGAACCGCATGTGCAGGTCTCAACGTTGGAACACTTGAGGGCAGGGGCGGATCCGGCGAGAATCTTGCGGTGGCTGAAGACCTGTACCGACGATTCAATCATGCTCGTTGGCCATATGCCAGATCTGGCCATGCTTGGATCTTTACTCACTTTGCAGGTGGAGGCGGAGGGGATGGCCCTCAAGAAATCCGGGATCTGTTGTATTGAATTCGAGGGGCAGATCAAAGAGGGAAACGGCCGTCTTATGTGGCTGGTTTCTCCCTCATTTCTTTCAAAGATAGAAGATCACTGAAAACAAAGGAGGGTGTGATGGCCAAAACAATACTTGGGATCGTTGGAAGCTACCGGAAAAACGGAATTATTGATCGGTTGGTGACAGAAGCCCTGTTGAGTGCTGAAGCCTCAGGTGCTGTGACGAAAAAGATTTACCTGACAGATGCGCAGATTGAGTTTTGCACGAACTGCCGACATTGTATGCAGGAGCCCGGGCCGGAACGGGGAAAATGTATTCATGATGATGATATGGAAGCCATTTTGAAAGAATGGGAGAAATGTGACGGACTTATCATTGGCTCTCCCGTAAACTTCTATAATGTGACGGCAGTTACCCGTAAGTTTATGGAGAGACTGATTGGCTTCGCTTACTGGCCCTGGGGTCAGCCCAGTCCCGTGATGAGGAGCAAGAAAAAAGACAAAGCCGCCGTTCTGATTACAGCGACGGCGATGCCCGCCATAATGGGCCATTTTTTCACAGGCGCCCCGCGAGCCCTGAAATTAACGGTAGAGACCATGGGCGCCAAACCTATCAAGACCATTTTTGCTGGTCTCGCTGCGCAACAGGAAAAGTCGCCTCCATCGGAGAAGGCGATACGTCAGGCTCAAGCGGCCGGTCGTCATCTGGCAGGGTGATTATTCATCAGGTTGTCAGCATAGGACGCAAGGTGTCGGCCCAGATTTGATAACCAGTCTCATTCGGGTTGGCCAGGGGCTCACCCCCCCCATAAATGGGTAATAGAATCCCCAATCAACACAATCTCCGGATCGACGGCATCCTTCACCCTGAGGACATCCGCATGACGCGACCACCAGTCATAAAAGTCGTTTTCCAATTTTGATTTTGGGACTACGGCGGAATTGGCCGGCTGCTGTTTCATGAGGCCTGAATCTGTCATAAAATCCGCATTCTCTTCAAGATGAAAGACAGCAATTGTAATTATGACAACGCCTCCAGTAGCAGGGTCTTCATTGTAGGGCCGCCGCTTGCCGGCTGGCCGTTAATATTTGCGTTTATACAGTCTTTCGGCCAGCCGACAAGCGGCGGCCCTACGAACATAATCCATAATGCGAATTGCTGGATGAAATAAGGATGGGATTGGATTTGCAAAGGTATTGGCGTATAAGAGCTGAAAGGAATTTTTGTTTCATGAGAGCAGTAATATTCGATATGGACGGGGTACTGACTGACTCCGAGCCACTGATTTGTGCGGCGGCGATGGAGATGTTCCGGGAAAAGGGTGTGACGGTACAACCTGAGGACTTCCATCCGTTTGTTGGGACGGGTGAAAATCGATATCTTGGGGGCGTGGCGGAAAAATACGGTGTGACAATGGACATTGAGGTGGCTAAGGAACGCACCTATGAGATCTATCTGGCCATGGTGCCCAAGCAACTGGAAGCGTTTCCGGGCGCGGTTGAGCTGATTCGAAAATGCCGGGCGGCTGGGATTCCCTGTGCGGTTGCCTCTAGTGCTGATCGCATCAAGATCGAGGCCAACCTGAACAAGATTGGACTGCCGCCCGATACCTGGCAGGCCATTGTGACGGCGGAAGATGTCGAGAAGCGGAAACCCGACCCCGCAATCTTTCTGATGGCGGCCAAGCGGCTTGGGGTGATTCCGGCGAAATGCACGGTAGTTGAAGATGCGGTCAACGGGATTACCGCTGCAAAAGCAGCCGGGATGCGCTGTGTGGCAGTGGCTTCTACCTTCCCTGCGAGTCTGCTGGCCCAGGCGGATCTCGTTCGTTCCTCCATTAGTGAGGTTGCGTTAGCGGATATCAGTTGAGCGTTAAAAGTGTGAAGACCTTTGCAGAGATTGTTGCCAGCCGGTTCAGTTGCCGGGCCTACCGGCCTGACCCGGTGCCCCATGCGGCAGTGGAGCAGATTCTTGAGGCGGCGCGGGTAGCACCTTCCGCCTGCAATCGGCAGCCGTGGCGGTTTACCGTAGCCACGGAGCCGGCGCTCCGTACCCAATTGTTGGACGAAGGGACTCTCCCTGGCTTGGGAATGACGTGGGCGGCAAACGCGCCAGTCATTCTGGTATTGGGCATGAAGAAGTCCCTGATCACGCATCGGATGGCGCCGCTACTCTCGAAAGTGGAGTACCCCCTGCTTGATCTGGGGATAGCGGGCGAACATGCCATTTTGCAGGCGACCGAACTGGGGCTGGGCACCTGCTGGATCGGCTGGATCCGTCCCAAAGAGGTGCGCCGGATTGTAGGCTGGCCCTCGGACATTATGCCCCAAGCCCTGATCACCGTGGGCTGGCCTGCTGCCCTCCCGCAACGGCCTTCCCCGCGCCTTTCTCTTGCTGAGATTGTGACTTGGCGCTAGTCTCGCCGACATGACCATGCCGATTCTCCTTAAAGATCTGACGGCTGTGGAGTTGCACGCTGCATTGGCGCCATGGGGGGTGTCGCTTCATTTGGCGCGGCAGCTCCAGGCGGCGGCGGTGCGACGTGACGAAATCCCGGAACGACTCCATGCGGTTTCGCCCAAACTACTGGACCGGGTCAGGGCAGAGGTGAGATTGCCCCGCTTGATTACGCGCAGTAAGGTGGTCTCGCCTCAGGATGGGTTCTCGAAATACCTGTTTGAGGGAGATGGTCCCGAGTCATTTGAAGCGGTTCGCATTCCGATCCTCCATCGCCCCGATGACCCAAAATATATCGTCTGCGTGAGTTCCCAGGCAGGTTGTGCCATGGGCTGCTCATTTTGTGCGACGGGTCAACAGGGGTTTAAGCGAAATCTGGCTGCCTGGGAAATTGTTGATCAGGTAATCCGTATTCAGGCCGATTCCGAACATCCGGTTCGTGGAGTGGTGTTTATGGGGATGGGCGAGCCACTCCTCAATTACGAGGCCGTCATCCGGGCGGCCCGGATCCTCTCGGAGCCCTGTGGCATGGCGATTTCGGGGAAGGCGATCAGCATTTCCACCGCCGGGGTCGTGCCGGGGATCCGACGTTTCACGGCTGACCGGTTGCCATTCCGTTTGGTGGTGTCGCTGACCAGTGCGGATCCCGGACGGCGGCGCGAACTGATGCCCGTCGAGGTGCTCTATCCGCTGCCTGAGCTGATAGTGGCCGTTCGTGAATATCATCTTGCCACAGGACTCAGGGTCACGCTGGCCTGGACGATGATTGCGGGCTTCAATACCCGGCCGGAAGACGCGATACAGTTGGCCGAGTTTACCCGGGGTTTGCCACTTACACTCGATTTGATCGATGTGAATGACGCCACCGGCCGATTCCTTCCGCCTTCTCCGCATGAACTGGCTGGCTTTCGGGACGCTCTGCGATTGCATCTCAAAATGCCGGTAGCTCGCCGGTATAGCGGAGGACAGGATATTCATGCTGCTTGTGGGATGCTCGCGGGGAGCATTGGGGTTAATGGTTATTCGAATGAATCAGGGATTCCCTGATTGTCAAAATCCCTGATTTTAATAAGTTACTGATAGTAGTATTAGGAGGACGCTCAATGAAACTCTGGCAGTTGGGGTTGATGGGTGTGTCGGTGCTTATGGTGGCAGGGGGAGGTTTCGGAAAGGAGCCTGACGTGAAGATACTGGCAGGGAAAAAGGTTGTGATGATCATTGCCTACCGTGATTTCCGTGATGAAGAATTTTTCACCCCGTATTCGGCGCTAACAGAAGCGGGGGCTGAAGTAGTTGTCGCCAGTTCACATGAGGGTAAGGCGAGAGGGATGTTGGGAAAAGTAGTCGATGTAAATCGTCTTGTCGGTGACGTGGCTGTAACAAATTTTGATGCCGTTGTCTTTATTGGTGGTTCCGGGGCGCAAGAATATTTCAACAACCCGATTGCCCATCGGTTGGCACAGGACGCCGTCTTTTACAAGAAAGTGCTTGGGGCCATTTGTATTGCGCCCGAAACACTGGCGAATGCAGGGGTTTTGAAGGGGAAAAAAGTAACCGGCTTTGCATCCATCAAGCCGGCCCTTGGTAAAGCCGGTGCGTTGCTCCAGAATCAACCGGTGGTGTGTGATGGTTCACTCATAACGGCCGATGGCCCGCAATCCGCAAGTGGATTTGGGGCGGCTGTTGTAGAGGCGCTGAAATGAAAATCAGCCGGTTGCTAGTTATTGGTTATTGGAGAATTTCTGATAACAATTAACAAATAACGTTTTCCTTACGCCAGCCCCACCAGTTTCAGGCATTCGGCCAATTTTTTCTTATTGGCTTCGCTGGTCTCGCAGAGGGGCAGGCGATAAGTCTCTTCAATCATACCGGCCATGGCCATGGCGGCCTTGATCGGGATGGGATTGGTATCAACAAACAGATCGGTGAAGAGCCGGTAGTATTTCATATGCAAGGCGCGGGCCTCATCCCAACGGCCAGCCGCGGCGGCATGTACCAGATCGGCAACAGGTTTTGGGGCAATGTTGGAAGCCACGCTGATCACTCCCTTGGCGCCTAAGATCATCATCGGGAGTGTCAGGGAGTCGTCGCCGGACAACACCGTAATGTTACAGGCGCTGAGAATCTGGCTGACACGATCTACGCTACCGCCGGCTTCCTTCACGCAAACAATTTTCGGGTGCTTGGCAAGACGGGCAATGGTGGCCACTTCAATTTCCCGGGCTGACCGGCCGGGGACGTTATAGAGCACCACAGGGAGACCCAGATCCGCCACAGCAGAAAAGTGACGATACAAGCCCTCCTGGTTTGGCTTGTTGTAATAGGGCGTCACCTGAAGTGTGCCATCAGCACCGACGTTCAGCGCATGGCGGGTCAGCTCAAGCGCCTCGGCAGTAGAATTGGCGCCAGTGCCGGCAATGACTTTGATTTTTCCGCGGCAGGCGGCAAGGGTGACTTCAATAATCTTCTCATGCTCCTCAACGTCAACGGTGGGGGATTCCCCGGTGGTACCAACAGGAACGATGCCATCGATGCCGCTGGCGATTTGCATGGCAATCAGATTCTGCAGTTTTCCATAATCCACACTCCCGTCCTTATTGAACGGCGTGACAATAGCTGTATAAGCACCTGTAAACATGACGGTCTCCATTTGCGTGATACAAGGACGATAGATCATCCCTGTGCGAATCGCCAATAAAATATTACTTCAGAGCTTCCCCGCGAACCAGATCTTCCCAGGTCTCGCGTTGACGGATTTGAGTGGCCTTGTTTCCGTCCACCATGATTTCGGCAGCACGCGGGCGGCTGTTATAATTCGAGGACATGGAGAAGCCATAGGCCCCGGCACTCAAGGCGACCACCAGATCACGTTCTTTTACATCCGGCAGTTCCCGGTCCTGCGCCAGAAAGTCACCAGACTCGCAGATGGGGCCCACGAGATCGCCCATCACCGTTTTGTCAGTAGCATTAACAGGGATGATTTCGTGATAGGCCTGATAGAGTGAGGGCCGGATCAGATCATTCATGCCGGCATCCACGACGATAAAGGTCTTGAAGTGGCTTTTCTTCACATATTGAACGCGTGACACCAGAATGCCGGCATTACCGACGATACTGCGGCCGGGCTCCATGACCACTTGCAGGCCCAGCTCCTTCAGGGTGGGTAACATGATGGAGGCGAAGATCCGGGGATCCAATGCCTGTTGATCAGGTTTGTAATTGATCCCCAGCCCGCCCCCGATATCCAGATGTTTGAACGTCGGATATTTGACTTTGAGCTGACGGCAGAAGTCGGCCACCTTGGCCAGTGCTTCGCCGAACGGGGCGGCATCCAGAAGTTGCGAGCCGATATGCATATGCAGGCCGGCGATTTCAATGTTGGGCAAGGTGGCGGCCATTGCATAGGCCTGCATCGTGCGCTCGAAATCGAGGCCGAACTTATTTTCCTTCTTGCCGGTGCTGATGTACTTGTGGGTTTTGGGGTCCACATCCGGGTTGACGCGGAAGGCGATTCGGCCCGTGACGCCGAGCCGTTTGGCGCATTCGGAGATGCGGAGGGCTTCAGGTTCAGACTCGCAGGTGAAAAAGGCGATCTGCTCAGTCAGGGCGTATTCAATTTCCTCGCGGGTTTTGCCAACCCCGGCAAAAACAATGGTGTTGGCCTTGGCGCCCGCCCGCAGGACGCGGAATAGCTCCCCGCCGGAAACGATATCAAACCCGGCGCCTTCTTCGGCGAGGGTCTTGATGATGGCGGCATTGCTGTTGGCCTTGACGGAATAGCAGATCAGCGGCTTGACTTCAGCCATGGCTGAGGCAATGGCCTGATAGCGTTCTTTGAGATGCGTTTGGCTGTAGACATAAAGCGGGGTGCCATAGCGACGCGCCAGCTCCTCAACGGATACCCCCTCGGCGAACAACTTCCCGGATTGATATGTAAATGCCTGCATAGCTTCCTTTGTCTTTCGTTTTGGAGCGTGCATAGCTATCAAAAGATAGCGGGAATGTCAAAAGTGTGTAGCGTTACTTTAAATTCGATCAAGTAAATCCCCCATTTCAGGGTCTGTTGGTGCCCGGACCATTCCCAATCAACATCCCATTCTGCCAAAGTTTGCCACTGGTAGTTCTCGCCCAGTAACTGTTTCTCTGTCTCGTATTGGCGGACAGGAATGAAGAAAACGAGGGCCCGGCCCGCCTTCAGGTTGGTATCAACAATCTTGCGCTTGCTGTTTTGCAGTTCTGTGTCCGGGGTCTTTTCATAGAATGTTCGCATTCGCTGTGTGCGTTCAGGCTGACGTCTGGGCTCTGTCTCCGCTCTTTGAGCATTGGTTGTCTTGAAACGGTCTAAGCCCTGCTTTTGATTGAAGGCCTCCAGTTCATAGAGGGTGTAGGCCGCGCGCTGTCCCATGGAATAGCACATGGGTGCTTGTGAGAAGATGACCGCATTTGAGGGAATATGGATTGCCAGCTGCTCTGCCGCTTGTGCCAGCGCCTGGGGATTCTGTCCGATGGGTTTCCCTTGCACTTGATGCTGCAAGCCCGCGAAGTTCAGGGAGCTGAACAGACTTACCAATACCAGGATGGTTCCTGTGCGTACCGCTCGTGAAGCTGGAAACTGATCGACCATCGCGTAGGCAGAACCGATGCACACCGGCAACGTGCTCATAAGGAAACGCAGCCATGCCCAATTTTCAGTCACCCAGTAGTAACTGGTGTAGGTGATGAATATGGAAAAGAACCAAAGCAACCTCACAGCGCGATCCACGGGTGGACCCCACAACAACAGGCCTACCAAACTGAGAGGGAAGAAGACCGGCAGAAAATTACGGGGTAACAATACGGTGAGACGCCCGAAGTGATTTATAAAATAGTCCAGGGAAAAGCCTCCCTGCTCGCCGGAGAGGGCGTAGCCTGTCACTGTCAGTCCGCCGAACTGAGTGTAATTGTAAAAGGCCAGCAGCCCGACGAATACCCCCCAGGCGCTCATCATTGCCGTGACTCCGAGCCAGGGTATCCGGCCTGCGCGGTACCCTTTCCAAAGTCCGGCGGCGGCCACTACGACCATTGGCAGAACGAACAATGCATCGGTGGGCCGCACGGACACAGTGGCCCCAAGAGCCGCCCCGGCGGCCAATCCCCAGCTGAGTTTCGGTTGTGCCATCCATCGCCACAGGAAATACATTCCCCAAGTGGTCAGACAAATACTGGTCGCGTGAGACAGCAGATAGGCACAATAAAATGAATATTCCGGTAGCAGCACCAGGGTTAATAAGGCCATGACCGCACTGAACGGCTTGAGCCACAGGCGGAATAGAAGTCCGGCCCCGATCAGGGCCAGCCCTCCCATGATGGGACTCACCATAAACATGCCCCGGTCACCGGCAAGCCGGTAAGCAATGGCCATGAGCGCCGAATAGCCGGGTGGATACTTACTGGTGACCTGTCCCGGGGCGGCCTCCACCCACATATGATGCTGATATTGAAACGGGTCGGTGGTGTTGACGAATAGAGGCTGTCCCTGGGCCATGCGCTTGGCCAGAAAGAGATAGGCGTCCGGATCCGTTTCGGCAAAGCCGGGAGAGAAACCGCGCACCTGACATAAAATGTAGGCCGACACTATGGCTGCAAAGGCGCCCCATGCCAGCCAGTGCCCGGCAGAGTGCAGAGGGGAAATAGTAAGATCACTTTTCATGGGTGAGAAGGTGCCAGAAGAGAGGTGGAAACACAAGGAGCGGCTTCATGCGATGGTAAATGGGACAGGGTATTGTGGTCTTTTATCAGGTACATTCGGGTTGAGCAACATGGGGTGATGTGCTAAATTTCTGTTGTGATTAATGTTGATACATACCTTAAGAATGCCGCTACCACGGCGGTTTTGATGGATGTGGGCATTGAGTTGATGCGCCAGAACCTGCGACGACGCAATCCTGTTGCGAATGAAACACAGATTGATCAGCTGTTGTCCGCGTGGTTGCACCGTACGGAGGATCCGATCCCCGGAGATACTGCTGGCAAGGTTCGAATTCGAGAGTGGGGGCAATGAATCATCTGGAATCTCTGTTACAGCAAATTGCCGCATTGTTCAATCACCAGCATGAAGCATGGGCCTTGGTGGGTGGATTAGCCGTTTCCGTCCGGACGGAACCGCGGTTTACGCGTGATTTGGATCTGGCTGTTTCCGTTTCAGATGATCGCGCAGCTGAAGCACTCATTCACAGCTTGCATACGGCAGGGTTTCGTGTTCTTGCGACAGTTGAACAGGATGCGACGCATCGCTTGGCCACCGCACGTCTGGCGTTACCAGGGGAACAGCCTTCCGGCCTGATGCTCGACCTACTGTTTGCCTCTTCAGGGATTGAGGCGGAGATCTGTGCTGAAGCTGAGATTCTGCAAGTATTTCCTCATGAAGAGACTCAACTGTTTCTCTCACCATTCTGAACATTATGTGAATTATGTCAAAAATTCCTGGTTTGCTTAAGTTTTAGATGCGTTTTCCCGGAATTTCTACTGGTATTTTATTGACGGGAAAATGAATTAGAATATTATTGTGGTATGAAAGTCAAGACATCCATCACACTATCAGGCGGCATCCTAGTGGCCATTGATCGTAACTTGGGCGAATTCAAGAGCCGGTCGGATTTTCTGGAATGCGCTGCAAAAAACTACCTGACGCAACTTGCTCGCAAGGAGAAGGATAGTCGGGATCTTGAAATCATTAATCGTAAGGCCAGTTCTCTCAATCGTGAGGCAGAAGATGTTCTGGACTTTCAGGTGGCGCTGTGAGGCGTGGAGAACTCTTCAGGGTTCTTCATCCAGGTTCGCAGGACCCCAAGCACTCCAGGGTTTTTGTCCTGGTTAGCCGGCAAGTACTTGTTGATTCCAAATTTTCCACAGTCATTTGCGCTCCCGTCTACTCTGCCCACGACGGACTCTCCACACAGGTCGTTGTTGGCATTGATGAAGGACTGAAGCACGAAAGCAGTATTCACTGTGACGAGTTGGTCAGCCTCCCAAAAGCGCGTTTGTCTCAATATGTTGGCGCGCTTTCCTCGAGAAAGATGCAATTGCTTGACGAGGCACTTTTAGCTTCGCTCGGGTTGGATTACTAATCAAATTAGATGAAGGAGAAAACGTGAAAAATATCGGAATCGTTGGTTGTGCGCACATTCATACCCCTGGTTTTGTAAAGGCGATCTTGAATCGCTCCGACCTCAAGGTGACCAAGGTCTGGGATCCGAATCCCGCCCGTTCGCAGAAGCGGGCCGCCGACCTGGGGGCGGCAGTGGTCAATAAGGATGATCAGCCGTATGATCAACTTCCTGCCGCTCTGCCTGCGGGCTTTGGGAGTTGGCTCGATGCGATCAGTGGTAACACGAGTTCCCGGGTGGTTTCTGTTCGCGAAGCCGCCTAACAACCCGCCGTCATGGAAGCCATGTACAAGGGGGCTGCGACCGGCAAATGGGTTGCTCCCCAGTCCATGAAATGATTCTGCTTTGTTTGCATCAGCATATAACGTAAACCATGGAGAACGAATTTGGCAGTGAAAGGATATTCGATGAAAACAGGGATCATATGGGTCATGCTGGCGGCGTTGTGTTTAGGCCTGAGCGGTTGTGGATACAATCGCATCCAATCTTCGGATGAACAGATCAAGGCTGACTGGGCGGAAGTGCTCAACCAATACCAGCGTCGCGCCGATCTCGTGCCCAATCTGGTTAACGTGGTCAAAGGCTATGCCGCCCATGAAAAGGAAATCCTCACCAAGGTCGCGGATGCCCGGGCGAAAGTGGGGGCGATCCAAGCCACTCCGGAGTTGATTAACAACGAGGAGGCATTTGCCAAATTTGTGGCCGCTCAACGAGAGCTTTCAAGCAGTCTGGGTCGATTGTTGGCTGTGGCCGAAAATTACCCGCAACTCAAGGCGGATGGCGTCTTTCGCGATCTGCAGGCGCAGTTGGAAGGGACTGAAAACCGGATTGCTGTGGCCCGTAACCGTTATATTGAAGCCGTCAAAAACTACAACGTCACGGTGCGATCCTTCCCTTCAAATCTCACCGCCAAACTGTTTGGCTACACGGTTAAGCCGACATTTACTGTCGAAAACGAAAAAGATCTGGCCAAGCCTCCCTCGGTTGACTTCAAGTGAATCACCTGTTTCGGCAGCATGTTGTTACGCTTTTAGCCCTGCTGGTTGTGGGGGCCACGGTTATGGCTGCACCGGTACCGGTGCCTGTCTTAAAAAGCCGTGTCACGGATTTGACGGGGACCTTGAACGCTGGCCAATGTCAACAATTGGAGGGGGTTCTCCAACAGTTCGAATCCACCAAAGGCTCACAGGTGGTCGTATTGATTATTCCCTCCACAGGCGAAGAAACCATAGAGCAATTTGGTATTCGTGTTGCGGACGCGTGGAAGATCGGACGACAGGGAGTCAATGACGGAGCCATATTGTTGGTCGCCAAGAATGATCGGACCTTGCGCATCGAAGTGGGGCGCGGGCTGGAGCGGGCGCTGGAAGTTTTTTCAAAGTTACATGTATGGGATACCTCCGAGAACAATGGCGTCCTGATTTACCTGTTACTTGCCGACCGGCATGTTGAAATTGTGGCGGACCGCGGAGTTGACAAAAAGGTGGGCTCAGAGGGCTGGGAACCGATCTGTCGTCACATGGAACACTGCTTTGCCGCCGGAGGTTTTGAAAAGGGCATTTTGGAGGGCATCCAGTCTGTAAGCGAAATTCTCGTTAAAGAATATCCCTCCCTTGGAGTTTCAACGAACGAATTGCCTGATGAACCGGTGATATTGAAATGAGTCGACATGACTGACATCGTATTATTCGTTTGTACCGGAAACTTTTATCGGAGCCGGTTTGCCGAAATGCTTTTCAATGCTCTGGCACCTGCGTACGACGTCAAAACCCGAGCGGTGTCGCGAGGATTGAGCACGGAGCGGATTTCAGGGGACATGGGTAGCATTTCCCCTCATGCATTGAAGGGGCTGCGGGCCCGTAAGATCAACCCCGGCGATGCGATTCGACTTCCCATCCAGATTCAGGAGTCGGATTTTGCGGAGGCTTCGCTCGTGATTGCCATTGATGAATGGGAGCATCGCCCCATGATTGAGCAATGCTTTCCGGAGTGGGTTAATCGGATCCAGTATTGGCAGGTGGCGGATATTCAGGATCTTGATCCTGAGGTAGCCCTTTTCGCCTTGGAGTCGCGCGTACGAAACTTGTTGGAGCAGATCAAAAATGAATGAAGCCAGTTCCCCCGCCATTGAGGTAAGCCACGTTGTCAAACGGTTCGGTACGGTGACGGCGCTGGATGATATTTCAATGTCCATTCCCGCCGGTGAGATGTTTTTTCTGCTGGGTCCCTCGGGCTGCGGCAAAACAACCCTCCTCCGGATTTTAGCCGGGCTGGAGACCCCCGATACCGGGAAAGTGTTCTTTAATGGAAGGGATGTTGCAGAGCTCCCGGCCCACGAGCGAGGGGCCCCGATGGTATTCCAGAACTATGCGCTTTGGCCTCATTTAAACGTTCATGATAATGTGGCTTTCGGCTTGGTGGAGCGCCGTGTGGCGAAGCTGGAAATCAGGAGCCGCACTGAAGATGTATTGAAGCGGGTCGGACTGGCGGGATTGGGGGAGCGGATGCCGGGGCAGCTCTCCGGCGGACAGCAGCAGCGGGTGGTTCTGGCGCGTGCCCTGGTGCTCAATCCGGCGGTCATTCTCCTGGATGAACCCCTCTCAAATCTTGATGCCAAGTTGCGGGTTGAAATGCGGCATGAAATTGAAACCCTCAGGCGCGACACGGATATAACTTTTATTTATGTCACCCATGATCAGGCAGATGCGCTGGCGCTGGCGGATCGTATGGCGGTAATCCATTCAGGGAAGGTGAGTGCGATCGGAACGCCGCTCGAACTTTATGCCCGTCCCCCCAACGTTTTTTGTGCGGATTTCCTGGGAGAAGCGAACTTCATCGATGGCGTGGTGAATGGGGCGCAGGTGAAAACCAAACTGGGGCAATGGGCCTGGCAGAGTGAGGATAAGGCGCCTCCGGTTGCCTCCGGCTCCTGGTGCTGTATGGTACGTCCTGAAAATATCCAGTGTGTGGAAGGACCGGATGCCAGCGTGAATGCGTTCCAAGCCGAGATCACGGGCGTGAGAGTGAATGGTGCCACGGTGACGGTGTCCTTGGAGGCGGCCGGGGTACCATTGAAAGCGACGGTGTTAACTCAGCGCTGTCTTGGGTTTAAGAAAGGTGACACCCGTTGGTGGGCGGTGACGCCGGAAAATGTCGTTTTGCTAGCCCCATGAAAATTCGATTAGGCACACCAATTTCTGTCACGCTCATTGTGGCCGCACTGGGAATCTTTCTGGTTTGGCCGATGGCGCATGTGTTCGGGCGCTCGTTTTGGGATGACCGGGGCTTCACGCTGATTTATGTGGCCGGGCTGTTCACCAATTCCGTTCAGCTTCAGGCGGGGCTGATGAGTTTTCTCATAGCCACCTGTGTGACCCTTTGTTGTGTCGGGGTTGCCCTGCCGATGGCCTGGGTATTTGCGAGGCGTTCCTTTCCCGGAAAGGCCCTGTGGTCGGGGCTGCTATTGCTCCCCATGATTCTTCCGCCGTTTGTGAGTGCCGTGGGAATGAAGATTATTTTTTCACGTGCCGGGGCACTGAGCACGTTGCTGATGAATCTCGGGATTGTGGATGGACCGGTAGACTGGCTGGGGCATTTCCCGCTATTCGGGATTGTCCTTCTGGAGACGTTGCATCTCTTTCCGATTCTCTTTCTCAATCTCGTTGCCGCCCTGGCCAACATTGACCCATCATTGGAAGAGTCGGCCCTGAATCTGGGCGCATCCCCGATGCGGGTATTCCGGCGTGTCACGATGCCCCTGGCGATGCCGGGGCTGTTTGCCGGAATGACGCTGGTGTTCATCTGGTCCTTCACGGAGCTTGGAACGCCTCTGGTATTTGGACTGCGGCGAGTGCTGCCGGTGGCGATTTATGACAGTGTGGCCGAAATCGGAACCAACCCTTCAGGGTATGCGATGGTCACCTTCGTCCTGGTCATTTCCGCTCTCGGATTCTGGATTAGCAAACGCCTGTTGTCCCGACATCGCTCAGTGGCCACATTGGGACGATTAAGCCAGGCCCGGCGTGAAGTTCCCTTATCCTTCAGAGGGTCCCTGCTGCTCTATTTGCTGGTGGGGGGCGTGTTGTTTGCAGCCGTACTGCCGCAAATCAGTGTCGTGTTGTTGTCGGTGAGTCATCGCTGGTTCCTGACGGTACTTCCGGAAGGATTCACGCTCGAATTCTTTGGGCAGGCGCTTAATTCGGAGCTAACGCGGACGGCCTTGGTCAACAGTCTTTCCTTTTCCCTGATTGCGACGGTGCTGGATCTGTTGCTCGGGTTCGGCATTGCCTGGTTGTGTGTGCGTAAGAAGATATGGGGCAGTGACTGGTTGGATGCCCTGGCGATGTTGCCACTGGCGGTGCCGGGGTTGGTGATTGCGTTCGGGTATATGGGCTGTTTTTCCGGTTCGTTCCCGAACACCCTGTTGGATCCGCGCATGAATCCCATGATTCTGTTGTCGGTGAGTTATGCGATCCGCAGGCTGCCCTACATGGTCCGGGCGGCGCATGCCGGGCTGGAGCAGGTCAGTTCCACCTATGAGGAGGCGGCGGCCAATCTCGGGGCGACCCCGTTCAGAGTGGTCTGGCGTATCACGCTCCCCTTGATTTCAGCAAATTTGCTGGCTGGCGCCATTCTCTGTTTCTCCTTCTCCATGCTGGAGGTGTCCGACAGTCTGATTCTGGCGCAGTCTGAAAACTTCTACCCGATTACCAAGGCGATTTATGCCCTGCTTGAAAGTCTGGAGAACGGGCTGAATGTGGCGGCCGCCCTTGGGGTATGGGCCATGGCCCTGCTTGGTGCCGGACTTCTGGTAGCTGCGGCCCTGATGGGCAAGCGCTTCGGGCAGATGTTCAAGGCGGGGTAACATGAGTCTCCTGCCCGACAAAATGCTCTTCGCGTCAAACGAGGCTTTTTGTAACATGCGTGAAATCAGTGAGTTGTGAAAAAGTCTCATCATGAGACTTTTATTACTCCGGCCATTAAATAGTAGCGACTCCGCGCGCATGGCGAAGAGGCAGTCTGATAAGTCAGACAGGGCGGACTCCCAGAATCTTATTTGAGCGGCTGGTGGTCTTCTGCTATAAGTCGTTCATGACAAGCAGGTTCTTATTTGAGCGGAAAACGTTCGTGTGAAAGTCTGAGAAAGATCAATCCATGAAGCTGTTGCACTACGTCGAGATCGAGAACTTTAAGCGCTACGGGAATATCCAGCGTATCGAACTGGATCATCCTGCCGTGCTCATTGGCCCGAACAATTGCGGAAAGACGAGCGCCTTACAAGCCATCGCCCTCTGGTCCATCGGCTTGCGGACCTGGCGGATGGAGTCGGAGAACTCGAAGGCGGAAAAGAGGATAGGGAAGGCGCTGAACCGGCTCGGCATCCTCTCGGTGCCGGTGCCAAAGACGAAACATTTCTGGCATGACCTGAAATCAGGGAGCGACCTGCGTATCACGGTGGCGGTGGATGTGAGCGGGCAGCCTGTGCCGGTGACGATGACATTCAAACACCATGCCAGCGATGAGATTGTGTATTGCCAGCCGACCTCCGAGACGCTGGCCAATGAAGGCGCCATCGAGGCGGGGGCAAAGCTGGATGTCTCGCTGCTCTACCCGATGTCGGGCACTTCGGCCGATGAGGCCGTGATCCAGCCGAACCGGATCAACTACAACCTCGGCTTGGGGCGCACAGCGGAAGTTGTCCGAAATTTGTGCCTGATGGTGCAACAGACGGAGCCGAAGGACTGGCTGGAAATCACGGAACTTATGCGACGGCTCTTCCGGGTGCGATTAACGGTACCGCGGGAGAATGAAATCGGGGCGGTGGAACTGGGGTATGAACAGGGTGGAACCGGGGGCGTACTGGACTTGTCATTATCCGGGCGCGGCTTCCAGCAAATGCTACTGATCTTTGCCCATCTCTATTCGCACAAGCGCAGTGTGCTGCTAGTGGATGAACCGGACGCGCATCTGGAAATCCTGCGTCAACAACAGGTCTATGTGCTGCTGCGCGACATCGCGCATCGGAATGGCTGCCAGGTGGTGATGGTGACCCATTCAGAGGTGGTATTGCGCGAGGCATTGGAGACGAACCTGACGCTCATCCTGGGTGGTCAGGCGGAGAATCTGGCAAAGAAAACGAACATCACGAACGCATTGAAACATTTTGGAGCCGAGCACTATGTCAAGGCACGGGAGACGAACCATGTTTTCTACGTCGAGGGGAGTACCGATGTGGACATGCTGCGCGCCTTTGCCGAAAAGTTGGAACATCCGGTTAAGGCCGCGCTTGACGATGGCGCCCGGCTGAATGTGTATTACCTGCAAGATAACTTCCCTGGCGCTGAACGCAATTCGGACGAAGAACTGGAACGTGTAGAAGGGGGTTATGGCATGAATGCCGCCGAGCATTACCACGCACTTCGCAGCATGATCCCGGACTTGCGCGGGTTGGTAATCCGTGACAACGATGGCCTGCAACACCGCGAAGGTATCCAAGCCGCCCTTGAGAGTCGCATGTGGAAACGCTATGAGCCGGAAAACTACTTCATTACGCCGGAACTTCTGCTGGCTTGGGCGAACAAAACCATGCCCGGGGAGGATCTGTTTGCCTCAACACGGCAGCGACTTTTGGACGAACTGATCCTTGAGCAGGTGTTTGATGGTAGCGACGTCGACTTCTCGAACTATCAGAAGGTGGACGCCTCCACCCGGAAAACTCTCTGGCGTGCGCAGACACAGAATAAAAAATTGAGCCTGTTCGCCGAAGAGTTCTATCGTCGGCTGGCCAAGGAAACCGGCACACGCATGCTGGCAAGGAAGGGGAGCCTGCATGAACTGGTGTCGCTCTGTGAGGCCAACGACCTGAACGGTGAAGTGCGGGAGAAGTTAGATGCCCTTCGGCGGTTAATAAATCCATGAAGACCGACACCACCGAAAAAGGACTCGAAACCCTGATCATGCGTCACATGACCGGGACGGACGGCTTTCGGGATGACTTACGAGGAGTTGAGTAGGGATGCAGGGGGATTTTCCGGGCATAATCAGGATTCAATTCAGGCTATTATTTGAAAGTGGAGGCGTAAATGACTGGTAAAAAAGTGGTGGGCAAGACCAAGGCAATTAAGGCAAAAACCAAGCCGGCAACGGAGACCACGCCGGTTCAGGAAGCGTTGCAGGTGACCTGGTTGCTGAAGGGAAAACTCAAGAGCGCCCAAATTGCCTTTCTCCGTATCGGCGAACTTCTGGTTCAGGTACGGGATAAGAAGCTTTATGCGGAACTCAAGCATGCGGACATGGAAGAATACGCCCGGGAACGACTCAGTCTCAGCCGGGCAACGCTCTACCGTTACTTGCAAGCCTATGACTGGGTCAAGTGTTCGCATCCCGAGTGGCTTGAGGATAAACCCAAGGGGTTCATCCCGGATCTGAGCGATATTGGCGATATGATTTGGATGGAGGATCAACTTAAGCGCACGAATCTTGCCGCCGGGGACCGGAAGGGGCTGGAAGAGCTGATGCAGAAAGCCCAAACCGGAGAACTGCGGCAAGGTCAAGTAGCCGCCTACAGGCAGAAGGATGGGAAGCCCACCGGAACCATCGCTGCCTATCTGGGGAAATTCAGGAATCTCCGGACCCAGTCGGCAAGGGTCAAGGGAATGCCGCCCGAAGTCATCCGCTACCTTGACAACGCCATCGAGATCCTGAAAAATCAGCAATAGGTAAAACAAGGAGGGAAGATTATGAAGGGAATAATTCTGGCGGGTGGCTCGGGGACGCGACTGTTTCCGCTGACGAAGGCGGTGAGTAAGCAATTGCTGCCGATTTACGACAAGCCCATGATCTATTATCCCCTCTCCGTTCTGATGTTGGCGGGGATCCGGGATATTCTCATCATCAGTACGCCGCACGATCTCCCCCTGTTCCGCCACTTATTAGGGGATGGCTCGCAAGTGGGTGTTAAGCTCAGTTACGCCGAACAGCCCAAGCCGGAAGGGCTTGCTCAGGCCTTTATTATTGGTCGCGACTTTGTGGGGCGTGATTCGGTGTCGCTGATCCTTGGCGATAACATCTTCTACGGACATAATTTTTCGGCTGTGTTGAAAGAGGCCAGCCAGTTGAAGGCAGGCGCTCTGATTTTCGCCTATCCCGTGGCTGACCCGGAGCGCTATGGCGTGATTGAGTTTGATGAACATGGCAAAGCGCTCTCCCTGGAAGAGAAGCCCGAGCATCCAAAATCGAAATACGCGATTCCCGGTCTTTACTTCTATGACAACGGAGTGCTTGATATTGCGGCCAAGCTGAAGCCATCACCCCGCGGTGAATTGGAGATCACCGATCTGAATCTGGCCTATTTAAAGGCGGGGACATTACGGGTACATTCCCTGGGGCGGGGTTTTGCCTGGCTCGACACCGGTACCCATGACTCGATGTATCAGGCGGCCAGCTTTGTCCAGACGGTCCAGATACGACAGGGGTTCAAGATGGCCTGTATCGAGGAGATTGCTTTTGCGATGGGGTATATCTCCCGGGAGCAACTCAAGGCATTGGGCCGGGAAATGGTGAAGAATGAATATGGACAGTATCTGATTCGCATGGCGGAGGAAGAGTAATTATGGCACTGCAGGTAATCCCCCAGGCGATCCCTGAGGTCAAGTTGGTCATTCCGGATGTATTTGGAGATTCGCGTGGTTTTTTCCAAGAAACGTTTCATGCCGAGAAATACCGTGCAGCTGGCATTACGGTGTCATTTGTGCAGGACAACTGGTCGCACTCCACCAAAGGAACATTGCGCGGACTCCATTACCAATTGCCTAATCCCCAGGACAAGTTGGTTTGGGCGGTGAGTGGTGAAATCTTTGATGTGGCCGTGGACGTTCGGCGCGGTTCGCCCACTTTTGGCAAGTGGGTGGGTGCGGTTTTGTCAGCGGCGAATCACCATCAGTTTTTCATTCCGGCCGGTTTTGCGCATGGGTTTTGCGTCATGAGTGATGAAGCGGACTTTGTGTATAAATGCAGTGCCTATTATTCACCGAAAGATGAAAACGGTATTCTCTGGTCGGATCCCAGCCTGAATATTCCCTGGCCGGTGTCCGCTCCCATTCTTTCTCAGCGAGATGCAGGGCTGACGCCATTAACCGACATGACTCGGGCAGCACTGCCTGCATATAGGTGATGTAGGGCCGCCGCTTGCGGCGTGCCGAATTTCTGGCGTGCCGCAAGCGGCAGCCCTACTACTCCAGATCCGTCCGCGGCTTGAAGAACTTGGCCTGAATCTTCTCCATATAGAGATAGATGCCCGGCGTCACAAAAAGGGTGATCACCTGGGCAAAGATCATCCCCCCGACGATCACCAGGCCCAGCGGTTTCCGGCTGGAGGCATCCGTTCCGAATCCCATGGCAATCGGCATCGCGCCCAGGATAGCGCACAAGCCGGTCATCAGGATCGGGCGGAAACGGACCACGCAGGCATTGTGAATGGCGTCATAACTGTTCATCCCTTCCGCTCTTCTCTGCAACGCGAAATCAATCATCAGAATGCCGTTCTTTGTGATGAGTCCGAGCAAGACGAACACCCCGATGTAGGCATACAGTGAAAGGGTGCTGCCAAATATGAACAGCGTCAGAAAGCCACCGAACAGCGCCACCGGCAGGGTGGTGAGAATGGTGAAAGGATGAATGTAGCTTTCGTAAAGCATTCCCAGCACGATGTATTTCAAAAAGATGGCAATCAACAGCAGGATGCCGAGACTGGCGATCGACTTTTTGAATTCCACGGCATCCCCGATGAAGGCTCCTTGTACGGTGGGGGGAAGGACGGCGGCAGCCTTGGCTTCAATGGCGGCCGTAACAATACCCAGCGGTATTCCCGGAAAGGGGCTGAAGGAAATGGTGGCCGCTTCATGCTGTTGGGCATGAGGAACATTTTGAGGACCCGCGTCCTCTGACCACTTGATAATCGATTGCATGGGAACCAGCGGACCATACGAAGAGCGCAGATAGAGTAGCGCCAGATCGGTAGGAAGTCGTTGATTGGATTTCTGAATTTCAGGGATGACCTGATATTGATCCTGGTCGGTAGTGAACTGGGTCGCATAGCCGCCAGCAAAAGAAATCGCCAGGGCCTGTTCAATGGAAGTGGCTGTTATTCCCAGCGCCGAGGCTCGGGTCCGGTCAATGGTGATATTCAAACGGGGCATATTGAGTTTGACGCTGTTCTGGGTTGCGAAGGGGACCAGGAAGGGGATTTTGCGGATTTCCTGCTCCAACTGAAATGCCGTTTTATAGACCGTATCCCGATCTAATCCCTTCAGGAGAAAACCGTAATCGCTGCCCTGGGCGGTGGAGTCGACGCCGGAACTGATTTTGAGAACCGGCATCGCCTTCATGGCGCAGAGGCCATCCGGAATCATCATCGCCTTCATCATCAGGCTTTGGGAAATCTGAGCAATGGGAGCGCGTTCGCGTGGCGACTTGAGGCGGATGAATACAAAGCCCATGCTTTGGTCAGCACCCGGAAATATACCGGTGACGCTGCCGATACGGGTTACCGCAGGGTCCTGGCGTAACACGCCCATGACCTTGGTTTGATAGGCTTGCATCTGTTCCGAGGAAGACCCTTGGGGCATCAGCATAGCGCCGAAGATGAAACTGCTGTCGCCCGGCGGCAGAAAGTCGCCCGGAAGGGTGAAGTAAAGTATTCCGGCACCGATAATGCAGAGGACCCAGGCGACCAGTGCCAGCCACTTGTGTCGAAGTTGGAAATGAAGGGCTATGCCGTATTGCCGGATCATGCCCTGGATGAAGGCGGTGATGCTGCGTTGCACTGCATTGGGTGCCTTTTCATGATGCAGAATGCGGGCACACATCATGGGAGAGAGCGTCAATGCCAGGATCGTTGAGACGATGATGGCAAAAATAACCGTCAGCGCGAATTCGCGAAGGTTCCGGCCGACGGCGCCCCCCATAAATACCAGAGGCATAAAGACGATGATCAGGGCGGCACTGGTGGAAATGACGGTGAAAGAAATTTCCTTCATGCTTTGCAAGGCGGCAGGGATGGGTTTCTTGCCTTCCTCCAGATGGCGCACGGTGTTCTCCAGAACCACGATGGCGTCATCCACCAGAAAGCCGACGGCCAGAATGATGCCCATCAGAGACAGGATATCAAGGCTGAAGTTGGAGGGCAGCATCAGGAGGAAGGTGCCCAGCAGAGAAATCGGAAGAACAATGCTGGGAATCACCGTTTCACGGATGCGGCCCAAAAAGAAAAAGATAACCAGGACCACCATGAGGAGGGAAATCCCCACGGTGAGCTGGACATCAAGCAGGGATTCCTTGATGGGTTCCGAACCGTTATACATGGTCACCATGGTAATGGTGGAGGGAAGTTCGCGGCGGGCTTCATCCAGCGCCAGAGTCACCCGGTTTGCCACGGCAACGGTATTGGCACCACTGACACGCGAGAGGCGCATCACCACGCATTGACTGTGGATGGGTTCCGAGCCGCTGGCATAGCGAATATTCACCAGATCGTTGGCCAGGCTGTCGACGCAATGCGCCACGTCCTTAACACGGATAGGGGCATTGTTGCGGGTGGTAATGATGATTTCACCATATTCGCGGGCGGTGCGTAATTGACCCTGCGGCTCAATCACAAAGGTGCGCTGGGCGCCATTCAGGCTGCCGCCCGGAACATTGGCTGTACCGGCCTTAAGTGCCAGCGCCAGTTCATCGACTCCGATTTTATACGCGGCCAGTTTGTCAGGGTCGAATTGAATGCGAACGGCATTTTTGGCGCCGAAGGCCTCTACCTTGGAGACCCCGTCAATCATGCTTAATTTCCGGGCGACCACGTGGTTGACATAGTCGTACAGTTCGCCATGGGGCATAATATCCGAGTAGAGGAGCAGATAATAGATGGGGGCATCGGAAGGGTTGAACTTCTGATAGGTGGGCGGGCTGGGCAGATCGGTGGGGAGGTTGCGAGTGGCCCGGGTAATGGCCGCCTGAACATCCGGGGCCAATAAGTCCACATTACGATTCAAACTGAATGACAGGGTGATGGTCGTGAGCCCCTGTTTGTTGTCAGAATACATGGAATCCAGGCCGCTGATCTGGGTGAATTCGTTTTCAAGAGGAGTGGCCACCGTGGACGCCATGGTCGCAGGGCTGGCGCCCGGATAGGCAACAGTAACCTGAATCACGGGATAATCCACGGTAGGAAGACTGTTGACAGGTAGTTGAAGATAGGCCCATACACCGCCCACCACCATCAGGGTAGTGAGTAGAATCGTCATGACAGGACGGCGGATAAAGATTTCTGAAAAGCTCATAATAGTCTCTCTCTATTCTGTTTCCTCTCCCCTTGCGGGAGAGGATTAAGGTGAGGGGTATCTTGGCAGTATATGGGTTTATTTCTTTTCTGTTTTCGCAGGCGGTGTCGCTGCCGCCGGTAATTTAGAGGCATCCATGACGGTGGCGCCGGGCCGCATCATCATGAGTCCTGCCGTGATGATGGATTCGCCCGCCTGGACGCCTTCAGAAATCTGAAGCAGGTTGTTGTGCCGCACACCGGTCTTTACCGGGCGTAGTTCGGAAACACTGTTCGAATTGGCGACATAGAGGTAGGGGCCATTTTTGCCAAACTGAACGGCGCTTTCCGGGACCAGGATGGCATTCGGGATGACGGTTGCGATGATGCGGATGTCGACAAACTGTTTGGCCCACAGCGTTCTATTCGGGTTCGGTACCTCACCCCGGAGCAGGATGGTGCCGGTCAGGGGATCCACGGCATTATCCATGAACGAGAGGGTGCCCTGGTAACTGTTGGTGTCGCCACGGGGAGTGAGTTCGACGGCGATGGGGCCTGCCGCCAAAGCTTTTCGGATCTGGGGGAGATATTGCTCGGAAATGGTGCATTCCAGACGAAGCGGGCTGTTGTTCCGGACGTTGGTCAGGCGTGAAGCTCCCGCCGCCACCAGATTCCCGGCATCCACGTAACGCTTGGAGCAAAGGCCGTCGATCGGGGAAACGAGGGTACAGCGAGAGAGGTTAAGCCGGGCTTGTTCAAGCGCCGCCTGATCGATGGTGAGCTGTGCCTCCAGGGAGGTGACCTTGTTGCTGATGGCGTCAAACAGTTCCCGTGAGATCAGTTGTTTTTCCTGAAGTGGCTGGTTACGTGCGACAGTGGTTCGAGCAAGTTCCAGCGATGCCTTATCGGCGGCGATCATGCCTTCAGCCTGTTGCACTCGCGTCTGATAGTCCCTCGGATCAATCTGGAAGAGCGGTTGACCATTGGTGACAACGGCACCTTCCTCAAACAACACGCTGATGAGTTGTCCTGAGACTTGAGGAATGATATCCACGCTCTCCTTGTCCTGGGTATTTCCGTAGGTGGCGATGATAATGGGGGTATCCACTTGGATCGCCGGGGTCATCATGACCATGACCGGTGGCGGAGTAAACGGGGCGGCCGCCTTTTTGCCGCAGGAGCTGGTGGCAAGCACGAGGGCGGTGAGAGTGATGGCAGTGGTGGTCAAACGGATGGTGTTCTTCATGTTTACTTGATCCCTTTCTCAATTAATCCTGTGGCATGCGCCAAATGAGCCAATGCCGTGAAAACTTCCTGTCGTGCAACAATTTGCTGGCTACGGGCCTGGGCAAGTTGGGTCTCGGCACTCAGGACGTCGAGAATGCTTTTGACGCCTGATTTATAACTATCGATTGCCAGTTGCTGTGCCGCCGTGGCGCTGGTTAAGGCGGAGAGGCTGAAGTCCTGCAATCGCAGGGCGGTTTCATAATTCTGGAAACGGGTCCAGATTTCCGCGCTCGCGCCCAGTTCCGCCTGCTTGAGTTGGGCACGGGTGGCTTCGGCTTGCGCTTCGGCAGTGCGTTTTGTGCTCAAGGTCTGGAAGCCGTCAAAGATATTCCACTTCACGCTCACGCCGCCAATATAGGACCAGTCATTAGCGAAAGTTTCGCGATTGCTCAGGCCATAAGGTTCATAGTAGTCGCGGGCGATTGAGCCATTGAGATACAGGGAGGGCCAACGGGAGGCATTTGCCACCTTGATGGCGGCTTCCCGGGCGGCCAGTGAAGCCCGCAAGGCGGCAAGATCAGGACGACGCTCCAGGGCGGCATCAATAAAGTGCCGCATCTCCTGGTTGGAGAGCGATACGGGGATAGTCGTGGAGGGTGCGGCGATGTGGAGCATCGTATCAGCCGGCAGCCCTGCGGCCTGCGCCAGCAGGCCCCAGCTGATCTTTTGCAGTCCTTGGGCATTCGCCAGCGCGTAAAGTGTTTGATCGTAAAGGGTTTGCGCTTGAAGCACTTCCAGATCCACGCCGACACCAGCTTTACGGCGTTCGGTTGCCGCTTCTAGGATGACCTTGGTGTCCGAGGCGTTTGTGGCGGCCGCTTCCACCGCCGCCTGGGCGCTGATCACTCTATAATAAGCGATCTCAGCGGTCAGGAGGGTATCCTGAATGGTTCGGTTAAAGGCAAAATTACTGGCATAAACGGTTTGGAGCGCCTGTTCAACGGCAGCACTGCGGCCCCCGCCGAAGTTGAAAACAAGATAACTCAACTGCAGGCTGGGCCCATAAGTCAGATTGTTCTGGCTAAAGCTTTCGGGCCGGGCATCAGTGGTGGTTCGGGTCATTCCCGCCCCGGCGGTGACGCTGGGCATGAAGTAGCCCTCAGCGAACCGGACCTGCTCGGAAGCCGCGCGGGCTTCCTGCCAGGCCTTACTGGTGGCGGCATTATTATGAAGGGCCAGATCCACGATATCCGGTAGAGACAGAGGCTTGGAAAGGTCGGTGGGCGTCTCGGCCCGCACGGCTTCCCAGACGAGATCCTTGCGGTGGGCATCATTGGGCGCATCCCAGGCCGTGGTAGCCGAAGGGGGCGGAGGAGCTTGCACACAACCGGTGATCAAACCAGCCAACAGGGAGGTGGAGAGTAATTGAAGGGAAAGTATTTTCATAATTTTCGACCCGATTTTTTGGTATGAGTGGCCTTTACTAGAATGTCTACAACGTTACGGATATAGTCATCAGGGGCGGCTGGCGTGTAGCCAAACAGCGTCTCGCACCAGGCGTAGTGAGAAAGGGCTCCCAGAAAAGCCTGAGCCTGAATTTCCGGGGATTCCATTTCCATGCGGCCGGCTTTGATTTCCAAGTTAAAGTATCTACACAGCACCTCCATTTTTTGAATAGGCGGAGGGAGTTCATCCGGAGAATGATGCTTGGGAATAGTAACACCACTTGAAGTGATCATCATGATGCGGGGCAAAATCAGGCGAAGGTGTTTGAGAAGCTGCGTTCCCGCTGTTTCAAGCGTGGCCCGGATATCGCCTTTTCCGGCGGACGTTAGTAGGCAATCACTCCATGAGGGGACATTCCCGTCCACATTCATGGCGGCAAGGAATAGATTGCATTTACTCTTGTAGTGTTTGAACAGAGATCCTTCTGACACGTCCGCCGCCTTGGCAATAAGTGCGGTACTGGCTTTGTACCCGTGGGTCATAAAGACCTTACGGGCCGCCTCAAGAATCGCATCAGGTTGTATGGATACTGGTCTGGACATGGCAAAACTCTAGTTCTTTAAAAAGTAAGCACTCACTCATTAATAAATTTATATGAGAATGTCAACGATTTCTCGATCGGAGTGAAAAATATTCCAAATGTGAGGTGATCGATTCATGTGGAAAACCCTGATGTAACAATCAGGGACTCCCTGATTGATGAAAAAATGCATTTTGCAATGATCTGCCTCGTCAACGAGCGAGGTGGTGCGTGTCATTGATGATGCCACACCCCCCTGTGGCAGATGTCTCGCAGCTATTCCTCCGCAAGTAATGGCCGAACATCCCCCACCTCCTCGTTGACTTTTCCATATCACCCAATTGACTTTTAAGTGACACGGGCGTATTTAATGTCCTCAAATGTCTAATCAATACTTTTGGTGAAACCATGCAACTAGGTGTTCATGATGTGGCGAGAATTCTGAATGTTTCTGAGAAATCCATCTATCGGTGGATTCAACAGGGGCAACTTCCGGCGTACAAGGTCAACGATCAGTACCGGTTCAACCGGGCTGAGCTCCTGGAATGGGCCAATGCGCAGAAAATAAATGTTTCCGCGGAAATCTTTCAGGAGCCCGATACCTCCATCGAACTGATGCCGGATCTTGCTGATTCGATCGAGGCGGGGGGGATCTTTTACCGCGTGGCGGGGAATGACAAGGAGTCCGTATTGCGGTCCGCAGTGGAGGTGATGAAGTTACCTTCTGATATGGATCGGGACTTCCTGCTCCGGGTGCTCATGGCGCGCGAGGCCATGGCATCAACGGGGATTGGCGATGGCGTGGCTATTCCCCATGTTCGTAATCCGATTGTTCTTTCGGTCAATCACCCTGCGATTTGTCTCTGTTTTCTCGAAAAGCCGGTGGAGTTTGGTGCGATTGATGATCAACCGGTCCACACCCTGTTCACCTTGGTCACTCCGACGGTCCGGGTTCACCTCTATCTGCTTTCACGGTTGGCTTCGGCGTTACTGGATCCGGCGGTTAAGGTTGTTTTGAATCGGCAGGCGCCCCGTGAAGAGATTCTTGCCACGTTGCGGGCTCTTAAAAAATGAATATCATGCTGATAGCCTTGGCAATCATGCTGTGTGGCGGATGGCTTTCGTTGATCTTTAGCCGCTCGCCCCGTTGGGCAACCGGGTTGGGCGTGGGGTCGGTCGTAGTGGGGTGTCTACTGGGATTGGGGCCTGCTTTTCAGGGATTGCTGGGGGGTGGAGTCGAGTCGTTCCGTATGCCGTGGGCGGTGCCGGGGGGTGAGTTTTATATCCAGCTGGACGCCTTATCTGCCTTCTTCCTGATCCCTATTTTCGGGCTCTCTGCGTTGGCGGCTGTGTATGGGGGCAACTATCTGCTGGCGTATCGGGATCGCAAGATGCTTGGCGCATCATGGTTTTTCTTCAATCTGTTTGTGGCCGCGATGGCTTTGGTGGTGTTGGCGCGCCAGGCGGTTCTCTTTATGATGGCCTGGGAAGTGATGTCGGTGTCGGCATTTTTCCTAGTGACCTTTGAGCACGAAAAAAAGGATGTCCGGGTTGCCGGATGGATCTATCTGGTGGCGTCGCATGTTGGGGCGGCTTTCTTACTGGCGATGTTTTTGTATTTGGGCCGCGCCTCGGGGTCGCTCGACTTTGACACCTTTGTTGTGCCGGGTGCCATGGCCGGACGGGTGATTCTGTTACTTGCGCTGGTTGGCTTTGGGATCAAGGCGGGCATGGTTCCCCTGCATATCTGGTTGCCGGAGGCACACCCGGCGGCGCCAAGTCATGTTTCGGCACTGATGTCCGGGGTGATGATCAAGCTGGGGCTTTATGGGTTGTTCCGGGTCATGATGTTTCTGGGCACCCCGGCGGTCTGGTGGGGTCCCATGTTTGTGACCATCGGGTTTGTCGGCGCCGTTTTAGGAATATCGTTTGCGTTGTTTCAGCGCGACCTGAAGCGGGCTTTGGCCTATTCCAGCATCGAAAATATGGGCCTCATTTTGCTGGCGTTGGGCATTGGATTGTGGGGGCTGACCAGCCAGCACCCCGTGGTGGCGGCGTTGGGCTTGGCGGGTGCTTTTCTACATATTTGGAATCATTCCCTGATGAAAAGCCTGATGTTTCTCGGAGCCGGCTCTGTGATGCATGGGGCTGGAGGAAGGGATATGGAGCGGCTGGGCGGCTTGATGAAGCGCATGCCCCGGACGGGTACGGCCATGGTGATAGGTGCGGTGGCGATTGCCGCCCTTCCGCCATTGAACGGGTTTGTCAGCGAGTGGCTGATCTATCTGGCGCTGCTTCACGGGGGCATGGAGTTTTCGGGTGGGGGTAGTGTGATCATGCTGCTGGGAGTTGGGTTATTGGCGTTGGTGGGTGCCATGGCGTTGTTATGCTTCGTAAGGCTTGTGGGCATCGTCCTGCTGGGGGAACCTCGTAGTGACGAAGCGAGTCACGCCCATGAGTCATCGCGCTGGATGACGGCCCCCCTGGCCGTTCTCGCCGGACTCTGCATTCTGGCGGCGCTTATCCCCGGCGTTCTTGTAAAGGCCTTTGAGGGCGTGATTGGGGAGGTCTTTGGCTTATCGGTGGGACCGTTTGAGGCCGCCTTAAGTGCCTCTTCTGCGCTTACGGTTTTGGGTGACGTGAATTTGGTGATCTGGGGATTGATTGGGTTGGTGGCGTTATTTTTTGTCTTTGCACGACGGCGCGGTGGGGTGGCGGCGGATACGACCTGGAACTGCGGCTATATGGCACCGGCGGCGAGTATGCAATATACCGGTCAATCATTTTCAGAAATGATGGTGTCGCGTTTATTTTTAAAATCGTTTCGCCCCAAAACTCATGTGGTGGCCCCCAGAGAGGTATTTCCTGTTGCGGGTAAAATGACCACAAGTTACCCGGACACCCTGAGCCGGGTGTTGTATCAGCCTTTATTCAACTGGCTCGCAGGTCGTTTTGCCAGACTGCGTTGGTTGCAGCAGGGGAAGATCCAGGTTTACATGATGTATTTCGTTGTTGTGCTCCTGCTGGCTTTTGCCTGGCAGGTTATTCGGTCATGGTTAAATTATGAGTGAATGGTTGGTCATATTAGGGATAGCGTGTCATGCCTTCAGCGGTGTCCCGGGTCTATTTCTGCGTCGTGATCCGGCGGCGGGCCAGTGGCTGGCGATGAGGCTGGCAGTACTGGGGTCGGCCCTTGGCATTACGGGCGCTTTAGTCGCGCTATGGTCACCAGCGCAACTCTTTCCGGTCATGCGGCTTGATGCGATTGCAGTCATTTTCCTGATTCCCATTTTTCTGGTTTCGGCGCTCGGGTCAATTTATGGGCTGGAGTATTGGGCGCAGGCGGAGCATTCCGGCAATGGGCGGAAGTTGCGGGTATTTTACGGGCTGGTCACAGCGGGGCTGGCCGGGGTGGCGGTAGCAGCGAATTCCCTGCTGTTTTTGTTTGCCTGGGAAGTCATGGCGCTGAGTGCGTTCTTTCTGGTCAGCACAGAGGATCATGATCAGGAGGTGCGGGATGCAGGGATGCTGTATCTCGTGATCACCCATTTTTCCACCCTCTGTCTTTTTGCGCTGTTTGCGATCTGGTATGTCGCGACCGGATCGTTTGCATTGGGGGCATTACCCGCCGGGGCGGTGACTCCCACGATGGCAACGGTGCTCTTTATGTTAATGGTGGTGGCGTTTGGGTTCAAAGCCGGACTGATGCCGTTTCATATCTGGTTGCCGAGCGCTCATGCCATGGCCCCGAGCCATGTCTCGGCCATGATGTCGGGGGTGCTGATTAAAATCGGCATTTACGGGCTGGTTCGCATGGTCTCGTGGCTGCCCGATCCTCCGGCTTGGTGGGGCGGCACGCTCCTGGTGCTGGGGACAGTGTCCGGCGTGTTGGGAGTTGTGTTCGCGCTGGGCCAGCATGATCTCAAACGGCTTCTGGCTTATCACAGTATTGAAAATATCGGTATCATTGTGATGGGCCTCGGGCTGGCGCTGGCGGGCAGGTCTCTGCACGTGACGGCGTGGATCGTGCTGGGGTTGGCTGGGGCCTTGTTGCATGTTTGGAATCATGGATTATTTAAGGCCCTGCTATTCCTGAGCGCGGGTTCGGTGATTCATTCCACCCATACCCGGGTGATTGACCGACTGGGGGGACTGGCGGCCGTGATGCCCTTTACGGCCCTGCTTTTTGCCGTGGGCGCGGTCGCTATTTGCGGCTTGCCACCCCTGAATGGATTTGTAAGCGAATTGCTGATTTATCTGGGCTTGTTCAGGACGTTGGGAATAGGGGCCGAACCGTCATGGGGGGTGGCCGCCTTTGCCGCTGCCATGCTGGCGTTGATCGGGGCTTTGGCCGTAGCCTGTTTTGTGAAGGCGTTCGGGGCAATTTTCCTCGGGGTGGCCCGGTCTGATTCCGCCCGTCATGCGCATGAATCCGGGAGAGTCATGACCGGGTCGATGCTGGTGTTGGCTGTCTGTTGCTTTTGTATAGGACTGTTTCCCTGGGCGGTGAGCCTGGTATTGGAGCTGGGGATTGCGGCGTGGGTACCCGGCCTGAACGCAGAGCTGCCGGCCTTGAGAACGCTGGCCCCGCTGGGCTGGATCAGTATGGTGGCGTTTACCCTGATTGGATTGATGTTCCTGATCGGTCTGGGGCTTGTGAGGCGTCTTCACCGGAGCCGGGTGACGGCGGCGGGAACGTGGGATTGCGGGTATGCGGCACCGACCCCGAACATGCAGTACACGGCTTCCTCGTTTGCGCAGATGCTCGGCAGCTTTTTTGTATGGGTACTGCGGCCAGAAGTGCTTGTTTCAGAAAAACAACCGGTATTTCCGGGACGAATGCATTTTCGCAGTCATGTGATGGATGTGGTGTTGGATGAGGTGTTGAGACCTGCCTACCAGATCGGGGTCAGGATTTCGTCGCGGTTCCATTTCTTTCAGGCAGGGAATATCCATGCCTATTTGGCGTATATCGTGATTTTTCTGATCGTGTTACTGCTGTGGAGATAAGTGAAACTATCTCCCTCTCCCTTGAGGGGAGAGGGTTGGGGTGAGGGTGTATTTATGAGTCAAATTTTAGTGCACATTTTCTTACTGTTGGTGTTGCCGCCCCTGTTGTTGGGTGTCATTGGTAAAACCAAGGCATTATTCGGCGGACGGAATGGGCCCCCCTTCCTGCAGCCCTATTATGATTTGATCCGGTTATTCAAAAAGGGCTCGGTATTCAGCACTACCACCACCTGGGTATTCCGGGCAGGTCCTGTGGTGGGGTTGGCCACGGTGTTGCTGGCAGGGATGTTGATTCCGTTTGGGGGCCATAGCGCGCCGGTATCCTTTGCCGGCGATATGATTCTGTTCGCCTACCTCTTTGCGTTGGGCCGGTTTTTCACAGCATCGGCTGCGCTGGATACGGGGTCGGCTTTTGAGGGAATGGGTGCGGCGCGGGAGGTCACCTTCTCATGTCTGGCCGAACCGGCCCTCTTCTTCTGCTTTCTGGTGTTGGCCAAGTTGTCGGCCTCCCTTTCATTGACGACCATGCTGGATGGGACGTTCCCGCTGGGCGCTGGCGTGGCGGCCCCGTCACTGGTTCTGGTGGCGGCCAGTCTATTTATTGTGCTGCTGGTGGAGAATTCGCGCATTCCTTTTGATGATCCGAATACGCATCTGGAACTTACGATGATTCACGAGGTGATGGTGTTGGATCATAGTGGGCCGGCTCTGGGAATGATCCAGTATGGTGCCGCGATGAAACTGTTTGTGATGGGCGCGGTTCTGTTGCGTGTTGTGGCCCCGTTTGAGGCTGCTAATGTCTGGGCCGACTGGGGTTTGTTTGTGGTGGGCATATTGATTCTGGCGGTGGTCATTGGGGTAGTGGAATCCGTGATGGCACGTTTCCGCATGGTATTTGTGCCCACGTTTCTCGTGGCGGCCTGCCTGTTGTCGGTTTTTGGTGTGATCTTATTATTGAGGTAGAAGATGAATAAATTTATAGATCCTATTTTGGTGCTGGTGCTATTGCTCAACTTTGTGGCGCTGGGGGCGAGCCGGATGCGCACGGTCATCCAAGCCGTCGCGGTGCAAGGCATGCTTCTGGGTGTGTTGATCGCTCTCGCGCATGGTTCCCTGGTGTTATGGGTGGCGATGATGGCACTGGTGACCATCCTCCTCAAAGGCGTGGTGATTCCCCGCATGCTTTTTGATGCGATCCGGGATGTGGTGATCCGGCGCGAGGTGGAGCCGATCGTCGGGTTCATCGCTTCCCTCTTCCTGGGGGCGGTAGGGACGGGGTTGGCGGTATTGTTCGCCCGAACCCTGCCCATAGCCCACGGCGATGTGGGCTCTCTGATTGTTCCGGCAGCGCTCTCCACGGTGCTGACCGGGTTTCTGATGCTGACCACGCGCACGAAGGCCATTACGCAGGTCGTGGGGTATCTGATCCTGGAGAACGGGGTCTTTATTTTCGGTATGCTCCTGATGGAAGCGATCCCGTTCCTGGTGGAACTGGGTGTGCTGCTCGACTTGTTTGTCGCCATTTTTGTCATGGGCATCATCATTCATAAAATCAGCAGGGAATTCTCCTCCGTGAGTACCCAGATGCTGTCTGAGTTAAAGGAGTAAAAATGGCCTGGTTTCTATTTCTAGTTCCGTTGGTATTTGCTTGTGTGGCGGCGGCCACTCCCTCCAACCGGTGGCGCCCCTGGCTGGTGCCGATGGGGGGGTTGACGCATCTTCTGCTGACCGGCTTTGCGGTGACGGGGCAGCCCGTGTCGGCATTGAAGGGCTGGGTGGTCCTCGATCCCATCAGTACGCTGGTGCTGGGATTTGTCAGCACGGTCTTTTTTCTCTGTTCGCTGTATGCGCCCGCCTATCTGGCATTGCGGCAGGAACGTTCCAACCGGGTATTTTGCGCCTGTCTGCTGGCCATGTTGGGGATGATGACGCTGGTAATTATGGCTCATCATCTCGGACTGATGTGGGTGGCCATTGAGGCAACCACCCTGGCGACGGCGCCATTACTTTTCTTCAATCACAGTCCCCGTTCGCTCGAGGCAACGTGGAAATATCTATTGATTGGCTCAGTGGGTATTGCTCTGGCCCTGCTGGGCACCTTCTTTTTGGCGTACTCGTCGATTCATGAGGGCTTGGAGCCGACGTTGTTGTTGGAGGATCTGGTTCATTTGGCACCCCGGCTTTCGGCGCCCTGGCTGCATGCGGCGTTCGTTCTGTTGTTGGTGGGGTATGGAACCAAAATGGGATTGGCGCCGATGCACACCTGGAAACCGGATGCCTATGGGGAGGCGCCGGGGTTGGTTGGCGCCCTGCTGGCTGGCGGGGTGACGAGTTGTGCGTTTCTTGCGATTCTCCGGTTCTATCAGATATGCAGTAATGCCCCTGAAGCGGCGTTTGCCCGGGAGATCCTCATCTTTATTGGACTCCTCTCCATGGCAGTGGCGGCGGTGTTTGTGATCCGGCAGCGCGATTTTAAACGGATGCTGGCGTATTCCAGTGTCGAGCACATGGGCATTCTTGTTCTTGGGATCGGGATCGGCGGGGTGGCCACCTATGGCGCTCTGCTGCATATGATCACCAACGGCCTGACCAAAGGTGTCATGTTTCTGTCGGCGGGTAATATCCATCGAGCTTACGAGAGCAAAAGCACGGACGACGTGCGTGGGGCCATGCAGCGGTTGCCGATTTCCGGTCCGCTCTTTCTGGCGGGATTTCTCATGGTCACCGGGTCGCCGCCAGGCGGTCCGTTTATCAGTGAATTCACCATTCTGATCGGGACGATTCACGCCGGTAAATACTGGGTGGCCGGTCTTTTCCTGGCGCTGCTGGCGATTGTGTTTATCGGGATGGGGGCGACGGTGCTGCGGGTGGTTCAAGGGGCTCCCTCGGCCAAGGCGATGGCGACGCCCTATCGCGACCGCCCGCAATTGGTGATTCCGATCATTATCTTATTTGTGTTCGCATTAGCGTTGGGAGTGTGGATTCCGCATTCACTTGATACCCTTCTGCAACAGGCTGCGGCGTACTTGGAGGGAGGACATCCATGACATCCATTTTGAAGTGGTTGCCGGTTCATAACGGAGAGAGACATGCCCGGAGCGAGATCCCCTGGCTGGAGGGGGCGGTATTCAGGAGTTCCCTGATTGATGCCGTGGCCGATGGTGCGCATGTGGCGGCTTTCTTCGGGCGTTTGCCTGAAGATGGGCAAGGGGTGGAGCTCATGGCCGTGCTGGCCTGCCGGGATGATGGAAATTTCCGGGTCGCCCGGATGCGGGTGGAGGGGGAAACCTTTCCGTCGCTCACTCCTGCTTGTCCACAGGTTCATCTGTTTGAGCGTGAGATCGCTGAACAATTCGGGTTACGACCAGAGGGCCACCCCTGGCTCAAGCCCGTGCGGTTTGTGAAGTCTGACCGGGCGGGCCACGACGCCTGGGGGCGGGCGGAGAATACCACGCCGGTGG